>NZ_JCBAMT010000099.1:0-23668 GCF_059760445.1 Achromobacter sp. D7-1
GTCTTGCCCCGCCCGCACGGGCCTGGATCAGGCGGCCCGGCGCAGCTTCACGGCCGGGAAGTCCACCGGCACGGCAAAGGCCACGTTGACGTAGTTGGTGAACAGGTTGAGCGCGACGTGCGCCAGGATCTCGACGATCTCCTGGTCGCTGTAGCCTGCCGCGCGCACGGCCTGTACGTCGGCTTCGCTCACCTGTCCGCGCGCTTCCACCAGCTTCAGCGCGAAGCGCAGCGCCGCCGCGGTCCTGGGATCGGCGGCCTCGCCGCCTTGGGCGGCCGACATTTCTTCGGCGCTGGCGCCGGCCTTGCGGCCCAGGGCCGTGTGGGCCGCAAGGCAGTATTCGCAAGCATTGCGGTCGGCCACGGCGACTGCGATCTGCTCGCCGAGCTTGGCCGGGATCACGCCGCCGCCCAAGGCGCCGAAAGCGCCCCACATGCTCTGCAGCGCCGCCGGCGAATTGGCGACGGCCTTGAACATGTTCGGCGTGGCGCCAAAGGCGCCGTGGATTTGCGTGAGCAGCGTCTTGCGGTCGGCGCTGGCGCTGCTGGCATCGATAAGAGGAACTCGGGACATGTCGGTAACTCCTGGAAAAGAAAAAAAGCCGCCGGTCTTGGGCGGGGTGGAGAAATCGTACGTAGAATGTCTGGACGTAAGGTGTTTTTTAATCCATAAAAATTGTCTTATCGTCCAATCTATGAGCGATTCTGTTCCTCCCCAAGTTGACCGGCTGTCGGCGTTGCTGGACCGTTTCCGGGTGCGTGCCACGCTGTTCCACACGGGCGCGCTATGCGGCACCCAGGCCTTCGAAGCCGTACCGGGGCGCGGCTTTCTGCACGTGTTGCGCCGCGGCGAGATGGAAGTGCGGCATCGCCCGGGAGAGACCGCCACGCCGCGCCTGCGCCTGTCCGAGCCGACGCTGCTGTTCTATCCGCGCGCCGTGCATCACGAGTTCGTGAATCCTCCCCGGGACGGTTCGGACTTCACCTGTGCGGCGCTGGACTTCGATGGCGGCGAACGCAATCCCATCGTGCAGTCGCTGCCGTCCGTGGTGCGGATCCCGCTGGACGCGGTCGAAGGCTTGCGGCCCGCGCTGGATCTGTTGTTTGCCGAGGCCGATCACGTGCGCTGCGGCTCGCGCCTGCTGGCAGACCGCCTGTTCGAGGTGGTGCTGATCCAGCTGCTCAGATGGATACTCGACCATCCGGAGGAGGTCGGCGTGACCAGCGGCCTGGTGATGGGCCTGTCGGATCCGCGCCTGGCCAGGGCGCTGGTGGCGCTGCATCGTTCGCCTTATGAAGACTGGTCCCTGGCCAGAATGGCAGCGATGGCGGGGATGTCGCGCAGCGCCTTTGCGGCGGCCTTCAAGGATGCTACCGGCGCCACGCCTGCGGCCTACCTGACCGACTGGCGCTTGAGCCTGGCGGCGTCCATGATGCGATCCGGCCGAGCGGTCAAGCTGGTGGCCGCGGAATTGGGATTCGCCAGCGCTTCCTCGCTGTCCAAGGCGTTCCGGCAGCGTATGGGTGTTTCACCGCGCGAATGGCTGGCCGCCAACGCCTAGCAGTGGCCGGCAAGCGCCGGCGCCATCGTGATAATATTGACCTATGACAAAACTGCGGGCGGCATAAGCGTTGTGGAAAACGCCGGCCGCCACTCCTACGCGAGGTTCAGGCATGAGCGAGCAAGGCCCAGGGCAAGACAACGGCACCCAGACACAGCACGACCAGCACGGCCGCTGGCCGCAGGCGCAGTCGGTCGAGGATTTCCGCCGCAATCTGGCCGCGGTCAACGGACGAATTGCCGATGCGGCCCTGCGCGCCGGCCGTGATCCGGCGACGGTACGCCTGCTGCCCGTGAGCAAGACCGTGGAAGAGGCGCGCATCCGGCTGGCCTACGAGGCCGGCTGCCGCTACCTCGGCGAGAACAAGCTGCAGGAAGTGTCCAGGAAATGGGAAGCCATGGCAGACCTGACCGACTTGAGATGGTCGGTCATCGGCCACCTGCAGACCAACAAGGCCAAGCTCGTGGCCCGCTATGCGGCAGAGTTCCAGGCGCTCGACAGCCTGCGGGTGGCCGAAGCGCTGGACCGCCGGTTGCAGGCGGAAGGCCGCCAGCTTGATGTGTTCGTGCAGGTCAATACCTCAGGCGAGGCCAGCAAGTACGGACTGCAGCCGGAGGAGACGGCGGCCTTCCTGCGCGAACTGCCCGCGTTTTCGGGGCTGCGCGTGCGCGGCCTGATGACGCTGGCGCTGTTCTCGGCCGAAGCGGCGCGCGTGCGCGAGTGCTTCGTCCTGCTGCGCACGCTGCGCGACCAGCTGCGCCAGGAAGCGCCCGCGGGGATAGGCCTGGATGAATTGTCCATGGGCATGTCCGGCGACTACGAGATCGCCATCGAGGAAGGCGCCACCGTGGTCCGTGTCGGACAGGCCATCTTCGGCGCGCGCAACACGCCCGATTCCTATTACTGGCCTACCGGCAACAGCGCGGAATCGCGCGAGTCCGACGGCCAGGAGTAGCACGCATGCCGGTGTATCGACTCATCATCAAACGCGACGGCCGCCTGATCGGCCATTTCGAATCCACCGCCGCGTCGGCGCTGGACGACAGCCGCGACATCGCGGCACGCCTGCCGGCCAAGGACGGCTATCAGCTCAGCCTGTTGGTCGCGGATGGCGAGCGGCGCCTGCTCGAAAGCACGCCGCAAGGCATCCGGCTACTGGCTTCGGAAAACGTGTTCGTCTCAACCCCCGAAGGCTTGCTGGGCGGATTGGACCGCCATCCGAGCCCGCAATAGGAGTATCCGGAATGAGCCTTACCGCATTGGCGATCCGCCACGTGCCCTTCGAAGACCTGGGCGTACTGGCGCCGGTCCTGGCAGAGCGCGGCTACAGCGTGCGATACCTGGAAGCGGGCGTCGACACCATCGACGCCGCCACCCTCGGCAATGCCGACCT
Organism: Achromobacter sp. D7-1; assembly: GCF_059760445.1. Taxonomy (NCBI): domain Bacteria; kingdom Pseudomonadati; phylum Pseudomonadota; class Betaproteobacteria; order Burkholderiales; family Alcaligenaceae; genus Achromobacter; species Achromobacter sp. D7-1. The sequence goes on from NZ_JCBAMT010000099.1 coordinate 2,955, forward strand.
CGTCGTGATCCTGGGCGGCCCCATAGGCGTCTATGAAACCGGGCGCTATCCCTTCCTGGAGCAGGAACTGCGCGCCATCGCGCACCGGCTGCGTCAGGACAAGCCGACGCTGGGCATCTGCCTGGGTGCGCAGCTCATGGCGGCGGCGCTGGGCGCGGAGGTCGCGTCCACCGGACGCGCCGAGATCGGCTATGCGCCGCTGACGCTCACGCCGCAAGGGCAGGATTCCGTGCTGAGCGTGGTTCAGGACGTGCCCGTGCTGCATTGGCACGGGGACCAGTTCGCCATTCCCGAGGGCGCGGCGCGTCTGGCCGAAACGCCGGGTTTCCCGAACCAGGCGTACGCGCTGGGGCCCCGGATACTGGGCCTGCAGTTTCACCTGGAAGCGGATTCCACGCAGATCGAGCGCTGGCTGATCGGCCATGCCTGCGAACTGAGCCTGCGGCAGATCGATCCGGCCGTCATCCGCCAGGATGCCCGGCGTCATGGCCCGGCACTCGAACGCTGCGCGCGCGCGGCGATGGAGCAATGGCTGGACCAGATTTGAATTTGTCCTGTGCCCTGACGCTCTTCGGCGGCAGGGACTCGCCGCAACCATAGCCTTGCACAGGCATCCGGGGCGCGTTGCGCCCCGTTCTCGCCCGCCGCTGCTTGCGGCTATCGACCTTCCGCTCGGCCATCATTTCGCGCGCTGAACCTAAGGGTTAAACCCAGTAGCCGTCTCCCTGTTCGATCAATAGGATCCCGTTTTATGCAAATGGGATCCCATTTGTGTTTATCACTCCCCCTTTTCTTTCGGACGGGCAGAACATGAGCAGCATCGACAGCATCACAGGCAAGAAGGTCATCAACGAGGGCGGCCGCGGCGGCCCGCTGACCGAAGACCATCAGGGCATGCGCGCCCGCCACGAGGACGACCTGGAGTGGACCAACCTGCGCTACGAAGGCCAGTTCGCAAAGATGATGTTTCATCCGACGGCGGAGGATCCGACGATTCCGAACGCCGGCATCGTGCGGTATGAAAAGGGTTCGGGACACCCGCTGCATAACCACTACTTCGCGCAGATCTGGTACGTCCTGGACGGCAAGTTCCTCATCGAAGGCAAGCTCCACGGCAAGGGTTCGATGATCTTCCATCCGGATCCCCATTTCGAAAGCGAGCTGCAGACCATCGAGGCGGGCACGATCCTGTACGTGCAGTACGTCGGCCCGCATACCCGCCAGGGCGCGATCTACGACGGCCGCTTCAACGTCAGCGAACGCAAGAGCCTGGCGGAAGAAACCACCGCCGTGTAGTCGGGCGCACGCAATAAAAAATATGGGAGACCAGGGATGAACGCCATCTCACAACAGCCGTCCTCGCGCTCGAAGAAACACTACGTGACCGCAGGCCTGTCCAGCATGATCGGGACCACCATCGAGTGGTATGACTTCTTTCTTTACGGCATTGCCGCTGCGCTGATTTTCAACAAGATCTACTTTCCCGCGATCGACCCCATCAGCGGGACGCTGGCGGCATTTGGCACCTATGCGGTCGGCTTCATCGCGCGTCCGCTGGGCGGCATCGTCTTCGGCCATTTCGGCGACCGCGTCGGCCGCAAGTCGATGCTGATGATCAGCCTGATGCTGATGGGCATACCCACCATCCTGATCGGCCTGACGCCGAGCTATGAGGTGATCGGCTATTGGGGCGCGGTGGCGCTGGTGTTCTTCCGCTTCCTGCAGGGCCTGGCGGTCGGTGGCGAGTGGGGGGGCGCCGTGTTGATGGCGGTGGAACATGCGCCCGAAGGCAAGAAGGGCCTGTTTGGCAGCTTGCCGCAGGTCGGCGTGGCGCCGGGCCTGATCCTGTCGTCCCTGGCGATGGGCGCGGTTTCCAGGCTGCCGGAGCCGGACATGCTGAGCTGGGGCTGGCGCCTGCCGTTTCTTGCGAGCGTGTTCCTGTTGCTGGTCGGCTGGTACATCCGGGCCAAGGTCAGCGAGTCGCCGGAATTCAAGCTGGCGCAGGCCCAGCCGAAGCAGGACATGCTGCCCTTGAAGACGGTGCTGAAGCAGCACAAGGTTCCCGTGCTGGCGGCGCTGGTGGCGTGTATCTCCGAAAAGACCTGGTTCTACACGCTTGCGACCTTTTCCTTGACCTATGCCGTGGGCACGCTGGGGCTGCCGCGCGAAACTATATTGACAGGCGTCATTTGGGGCGCGGTGGGGGCGCTGTTCACCATTCCACTGTTCGGAATGCTGGGCGACGTGATCAGCAAGCGCGCGATCTTTATCGCCGGCGCGCTAGGGATATCTCTATTCAGCGCGACGTTCTTTTCATTGCTTGACCAGAAGACGGCCTATCACACCAACATCGCGATGCTGGTGGCGTTCGGCGTGGTCTATGCGGCGATGTACGCGCAGGAGTCCAGCCTATTTTCCAGCATGTTTCCGCCTGCGGTGCGCTACACCGGTATTTCGCTGGCCGTGCAGATAGGTGGAGCGATAGGCGGCGGCACCGCGCCGCTGGTGGCGACGTACCTGCTGTCCCTGGGCGACGGATCGCCGCGGCTGATCGTGCTGTATCTGGCCGGACTGGGCCTGATCGCGGCGGCTTGCGGCGTGCTGATGCGCCCTTACGGGCAGCAGCGCGGCGCGGAGGCAGCGAAGTTGGCTAGCGCCGCGTCTCCATCCATTCGATGACGAGTTCGGTCGTCCGGGATATGTGCGTGGCCATCGCTTCACGCGCGGCGGGGCCATTGCGCAGGGTCAGCGCCGCGATGATGTCCTCGTGCTGCTTGATGTTCTCTTCCATCAGGCGGGGCGGCATCTTCGAGGCAAAACCCAGCACGTTGGAGACGATGCTGCCCTGCAACTCGGCGACCAGTTCATGCAGCCGCTCGTTGTGGCTGGCTTGGGTGATCAGGCTGTGGAACTTGGCGTTGAACTTCAGCCAGTCGGAGCCGCTGTCGCTGCGCACGCGCGAGCGCAGGGCGTCCGCGTAGTGCTTCTGATGCTGCGCCAGCAGTTCCAGGTCCCGGTCGTCGATCCAGTCCACCGCCAGCTGCGCGGCCAGCCCTTCGAGTTCAGCGCGGATCTGGAAGGCTTCGCGGATGGCGCGGATGGACGGCACGGTGACCACGGCGCGGCCGGTGCTGGTCAGCGTGATGGCGCGCCGCGCTTCGAGAAAGCGCAGCGCTTCGCGGATGGGGGTGCGGCTGGTTTCGAACTCGGTCGCAAGCTCGTATTGGCTCAAGGCATCGCCGGGCAGGTATTGCCCATTCCTGATCCGTCGCAAAATCTCTTCCGAGATCTCGATCGAGGATCTAGACGTGTTCCTGGTCTCGCTCATGCTCGAATCCGTGTCGCTTCCTGTGCGTATCGGCAGGCGCCTTACGGTATGCGGATTGCCAGGCTGATCCGTGCTCCTGGGGTCTGCGTTGCGCCCTTCCGCCGGCATGGTAGCACGCGGCTTTCGGGAGAATCGGGGCCGAAGCTACCTGCGCGGCTTGGGGCGTTCCGGGCGCTTTTGCAGCCATTCGACCACAAACTCTCCCGACTCATGGATATGCGAACGCATGGCGGCGCGCGAGGCGTCGGCGTCGCGCGCGGTCAGCGCCTGGACGATGGCTGCATGGTGTTCGATATTTTTCTTCATGCGAGCCTCGTACATGCCCAGCACGGTCATATTGAGGATGTTCTTGGTGTAGTCAGTGTGCAGGTCCTTGATGATGCGTTCCAGCGACGCATTGCCGGCGGCGCGGAAGATCAGGGCGTGGAATTCCTGGTTCTTGATGACCCAGTGTTGCATGGGCACGGCAGCCTGACGCGGGGTGGCCCCGTCGCCCGCGTTGACCTCGGCGTATAGCGCGCCGACGGCCTGCGCGCATTCGGTGTGGGTGGCCTGCAGCCTTTGCAGGTCGGCGTCGGAAATCCAGCGCGCCGCAAGCTCGGCCGCCATGCCTTCCAGTTCGCCGCGCAGCCAGTAGTTGGCGCCGATGTCCTTGATGGTCGGCGCCACCACCGTGGCGCCGTAGCGCGGCTGCTGCACGATCAGGCCCTTGGTCTCCAGCTGCCGGAACGCTTCGCGCACCGGCGTGCGGCTGACGTCGTATTCTTCCGCCAGCGTCTCTTGCCGCAGCTTCTGCCCGGGCGCATAGGCGCCATTGAAGATCTTTGCGGAGATCGACTCCACCAGGTGCTGCACCAGTTCTTCCGCGGCGGGATATGTGCGATCCATGGCCTGACTCCCACGTCCTTGACGGTTATGTGGCTATTTTCCGGCGTCCGCGGAGAATACCAGCCGCCACTTTTTTTGCTCCTGGAGCATGCGTTTCAGGAAGACCTGCGATCCCGTGGGCATGGGCTGGCTGCCTTGCGCATACAGCTGCGCCATGCCCTCGCTCTGAGCCACCGCCTGCATGGCGCGTTCCAGCTTGTCGAGTATGTCCTTGGGCGTCGCGGCAGGCGCGACCAGTCCCGATATCGAGCCTACATCGAAATCGCCGCCCAGGGTCTCGCGGGCGGCGGGAACGTCCGGCAGATTCGACACCCGCTGTGCCGAGGTTACGCCCAGCGCTCGCATCTTGCCGGACTGAATGAACGGGCCGACCACCACGGTCTCGACCGCAGTTACGTCCACCACGCCGGAGAGCAGGGCGGTGGCCGCCTCGGCGCCGCTCTTGTAGGGCACGTGCATGAGCGTGGCGCTGGTTTGCTGCTGCATCAGGGCGAACACCTGGTGGATCGAGGTGCCTTGTCCCGAGCTGGCGTAGGAGACCGCGTCGGGCCGGCTGCGGGCGCGGGCGACCAATGCTGGCAGGTCCTGGATCGGCGAGGCTTCCGGCACGACCAGGGCCAGCGGCGTGTTGGCGATCATGGACACGTAGGCGAAATCCTTGAGCGCGTCGTAGTTCAGCTGCTTGTGGATGAGAGGATTGACCGCGACCATGCCGTTGGTGATCACCATCAGCGTATAGCCGTCGGGCTTGGCCCGGGCCACGATGTCGGCGGCGATATTCCCGCCCGCGCCGGGCTTGTTTTCCACGACTACCGGCTTGCCGAGCTCGGCTTGCAGCTGCCTGGCTACCGTGCGCGCCGTGAGATCGGTGATGCCGCCGGCGCCGAAGGGCACGACCAGCGTGATGGGCCGCTCGGGCCAGGTGTCGGCGGCCTGGGACGGGCTGGCCAGCGTGAGCGGCAGCGAAAGCGTCAACGACGCGAGGCAGGCGCGCAGAAAAGGGGCGTGCATGATGTTTGTCTCCTTGGAATTTTCTATTTCTTTGTGTGCAAGCCCGGCAGGGCGGGCCTGCCGCGGACGGCGGCGAGTGGCGGCGGCTGTCCGTGGAAGCGCGGGTATCAGTGTTCGAGGTCCTGCTCGGTGATCGCGGGTGGTTCGCCCTGGATGTTCATGCGGCCGTCGTACACCGGCCGCCCGCCGGTCGAGGGTCCCTGGTACTGGACGAAGAACAAGGTGCCGCCGGTCTCGGTGCTGAGCGCTTCTTCGATGTGCGGGTCCGGATGGAACACCACGGTGCCCGGGCCGTACATCTTTCCGCCCATGTTGAATTCCCCTTCGATCACGTACCAGACCTGGGCGAAATCGTGTTTGTGCAGGCGGAAGCCCGCACCCGGCTCATAGCGCAGAAAGCCGGCATTGGGCTCGGTGGGGCGTTCTGCCCGCGTGTGGAAGAGGAACTTCGTCTTGTTCTTGAACCGGCCCATCTCCCACTCCATGTCCTCCGGCCTGCGGTACTCAGGCATGTGGTGGGTCTGCGTCTGTTCCGGAACGACGTTGCTGCTCATGGCTTGCTCCTTGGTGAATTGGCCGGGACAGTCTATCGGCCTTGCGCGGGAATTACTGGATACAAGATTCGCCTGCCGGCAGCGCGGGCGGGAGATATCAGGCGCCCAGGAAATAGGTATTGGACCGCTCTGCGCGGCCTCCCTAGACTGCAAGCCGTCATGGAGAAGCGAGCTATGCATTTGAAGGGAATCATCGGCTACCTGTTGACGCCTTGCGATGAGCGCGGGCGGGTGGACCACGCGCTGTTGGAAGCGCACGTCGAACGGCTGATCGACGAGGGCGTGCATGCCTTGGCGCCCCTGGGCAGCGTCGGCTGCCTGCCCTACCTGGACGATGGCGAACGCGAGGCCGTCATCGACACCGTCATCGGCGCGGCGCGCGGGCGTCTGCCCGTGCTGGCGGGCGTGTCCAGCCTGAGCACGGCCAGCACCGTGCGCCATGCGCGCTACGCCGAACGCGCGGGCGCCGCGGCCTTGCAGCTATTGCCCAGCACCTACTGGAAACTCACCCAGGAGGAAATCCACGCCTACTACCGCGAGGTCTGCGAGTCGGTCTCCACGCCGGTAATGGTCTACAACAACCCGTTCACCACGGGCATGGACCTGCCCGTCGAGTTCCTGGCCCGGCTGGCGGAGCTTCCCAACGTCACCATGATCAAGGAAAGCAGCCCCGACCCCACCAAGATCGCGCGGCTGCGTGCGGCCTGCCCGGCCCGCACGGCCGTGTACATCGGCCTGAACTGCATGGCGCGCACCGGATTCGCGGAGGGCGCGGCGGGCTGGTGCACGGCGTCGGCCAACGTCAGCGCGTCCTACGCCCTGAACCTCTACCGCTGCGCCATGGCCGGGGACGCGCGCGGCGCGGACGAGTGGTTTGGCCGGCAGATCGATCTGTTGAATTTCCTCATGGACCATGGCCTGCCCAGGACCGTCACGGCGGGCCTGCAATTGCGCGGCTTCGACAGCGGACGCTTGCGCGCGCCCTTGGCGCCGTTGACGGCCGACCTGCAGCAACAACTTCTAGAAATTCTCAAGAAAATGGAGATAGCCGGATGAACAAGGGATTGCGCCGCTGCATGGCGGCTTTGCTGGGTGTGATGGTTCCAGCCGCCGCGGCCTGGGCGGGCCCGTATCCTGACCAGCCCATACGCCTGATCGTGCCGTTCGGCGCCGGTGGCGTGACCGACACCACGGCGCGGGTGTTCGCCGAAGGGCTCACGCGGGAGCTGGGCCAGCCGGTCGTGGTGGAGAACCGCGGCGGCGCGGGCGGCTCGATCGCCGCAGGCGCAGTGGCGAAGTCGCCGGCCGATGGCTACACGCTGCTGGTGATCACCAATGGCATGGTCGCCGTCAACCCGCTGATCTACAAGAAGCTGCCCTACGACCCGAACAAGGACTTCACCTACGTTGCCATGCTGGCGAATACACCCACGGTCTTGGCCGTGGGCGTGGACAGCCCATATGCGTCGTTGCCGGAAATCATCAAGGCCGCGTCGGTCCAGGCCGACAAGATCGCGTTCTCCACGGCGGGCGAGGGCTCCGACAACTACCAGGTCCTGGAGCTGCTGCAACAGGCGACAGGGGTGAGGATGCTGCACGTGCCCTACAAGAGCGGATCGGAATCCATGACAGCGGTGATGAGCCGCAACACGGATTTGACGGCCGTTTCCGCCGTCACCGCGGTGGGTTTCGTCGAGGCGAAGCAGATTCGTCCCTACGCGGTGACCTCGTCGCGCCGCCTGGCCAACCTGCCCGACATCCCTACGGTCAAGGAAGTGCTGGGCAAGGAGGTGGAAGGCGGGTCCCTGTCAGGCATTGCCGTTCCCAAAGGCACGCCGGCCGATGTCGTCGCGCGCTTGAACACAGCCATCGCCGCAGTCGCCAAGAGCCCGTCGGTGCAGGACAAGATCTACGCGCGAGGCAGCGAACCCGTGGACGCCAGCCAGGCAGCGTTCGAGCAAAGAGTCGTCGCCGAACAGAAGAAGTGGGCGGGCATTCTTTCCCGTCCGCAGCAGTAAGTCCGGGGTTTCAGGCCGCTTGCGCGTCCAGCACCTCGCGCGCCGTCTCGATGAACCAGCGGACGGCAGGGTTCACGGACTGGGCGGGCGCCGCCAGCGCCATGGCATAGGTCAGCGGTTCGCCTGCGACGTCCGCGAGGTCCACGTAGGCCACGTTGTCGATGGCGATCCTGCGCAATGCCGACGGAACGATGGCGACCCCCAGGCCGCCGGCGATGAGCGGCAAGCTGATGAGGGCGTGGGACGACTCCTGCAAGACCCGTGGATGGAATCCGGCCCGCTGGCAGGCCGCGACGATTTCGCCGGCGAAGCCGGGGCTGTCCGAATGGGCCAGGGTCACCAAGGCGTCGTCTGTCAGGTCCGAGAGCCTGGCGCTTTTCATGCCGGCCAGTCGATGGCCCGCCGGCACGGCCAGCACCAGCCGTTCTCGCGGCAGAGGGGTGATCGTGATGTCTGGCACGCCGGAAGCGGGTGGAACCAGGAATGCCGCGTCCAGTTCGCCGCGCTGCAACCCCGCCAGAATGCCGACGGTGCTGCCGCTGGTCAGGCGCAGCCGTACATGTGGAAAACGCTGCGCGAATTCCGGCAGGATGCGCGGCAGCAGGTTCAAGGCGGCGCTGGGCACCGCGCACACGCGCAGGGCGCCCATGCGCCCCTCGGCCGCGTCGCGCGCGGTTTGCAGCGCGGCGTCGGCGCCTTCCAGCAAGCGCTTGGCTTCGCCCAGGAAGGCCCCGCCGGCGACCGTGAGACGCACGCCCAGGCGGTCGCGTTCGAACAGGTCCGCGCCGATCTCGGTTTCGAGCCGCTTGATGGCGACGCTGAGCGGCGGCTGGGTCATGTGCAGCCGCGCGGCGGCCTTGCGATAGTTCAATTCCGTCGCCAGGACGACGAACTGTCTGAGCTGCCTGAAATCCATGCTGGTTTCCCCGTGTTTTATATCGGCATGGCCGACGCGCGGCGCAAGCCGGCATCAGCCGTGCGTGCGCAGGAAGTCTGTCATGAAATCGGCCAGCGCGGCCGTTGCCGGCAGATCGACCGCGTTATAGAGACTGGCCCGGATGCCGCCGGTATGGGAATGGCCCTTCAGCCCCATCAGCCCGGCGTTCTCGGCCTGGCGCAGAAACAGGGGTTCCAGGGAGGAATTGGCCAGGAAGAACGGCACGTTGTTGATCGAACGGAATTCCGGCAGGACCTTGTTGAGGTAAAAGCCGTCGCTGGCGTCGATGGCGCGGTACAGCAGCCAGGCCTTGGCCTGGTTGGCCTGGTGGATGCGCTCTATCCCGCCGCTCCGGCGGATCCAGCGCAGCGTCAATCCGGTCAGGTACCAGGAAAACGTGGCGGGCGTGTTGAGCATGGAGTCCGTCTGCGCCGCGTACGCATAGTTCAGCACGTCGGGCGTGATGGGCAGCGCGCCGTCCAGCAAGGCCTCATCCACCACCACCACCGTGACGCCGGCCGGTCCCATGTTCTTTTGCGCGGCGGCGTAGATCAGGCCGTGCCGGGATACGTCGATGGGCTTCGACAACAGGCTGGAGCAGGCATCGCATACCAGCGGAACGGATGCGTCCGGCGCGGTCGCGAATTGCAGGCCATGCACCGTTTCGTTTTCCGTGTAGTGCAGATAGGCGGCGTCCGGATCGAGCCGCCATTCGCCGGGGGCGGGCACGCGGTCGAAGCCGGACGCCGCGCTGCTGGCCGCGACGCGCACCTCGCAGTAGCGTCGGGCCGCCTCGATGGCCTTGCCGGACCAGAGCCCGGTGTGCAGGTAGTCCGCCGACGCCTTGCCGCGCAGCAGGTTCATCGGCACCTGCGAGAACTGCAGCGTAGCGCCGCCTTGCAGGAACAGCACCTTGTAGCGGTCGGGAATCTGCAGGATGGCCCGCAGGTCCAGTTCGGCCTGGCGGGCGATATCGATGAATACGCGCGAGCGGTGGCTGATTTCCATCACCGACATGCCGGTTCCCGCGAGATCGAAGAACTCGTCGTGCGCTTCCTGCAGCACTTCCAGCGGCAGCGCGGCCGGGCCGGCGCTGAAGTTGTAAGACCTTGCCATGTTTCCTGATCCTGCCCCGCCATGCGCGGGCTCTTGCAATGTTGCGCCCGCGTCTGCCGAGGCGAACGGAAGAGTCTACGGATAGAATGGCCGGGCCGGACAGGCCAGTTTTCCTACTGTGAGCAGACCGCATGGCAAAGACATTCGAGCTTGATACGCTGAAGATGCGCATGAACGATGCGGAACTCCAGCGGCTGGACCTGCATCAGCGTATTCAGCGGGCGCTGTGCGCCCTGATCCTGGACGGCGCGCTGGGGCCGGGCCTCAGGCTGCCCGCGACCCGCGGCCTGGCGAAGTCGCTGGGGGTGGCGCGCGACACGGTGGAAAATGCCTACGTGCAGTTGCACCGTGACGGCTATATCGTGCGCCGCGAGGGCTCGGGCAGCTATGTGTCCGAGACGATCGGCACCGAGCTGCGAGGCGCCGCACGCAGGCGGGCCAAGCGGGATCAGCGGTCGGCCGTGGCGCAGCCCGGGGTGGGCCTGAGCCGGCGCGGACGCATGATCCTGGACAGCGGCGGCGTCGCGGATCAACAGGTCATCAAGGCGTTCGCCACGGGCTTGCCGGAAACCCGCACGTTTCCCACCGATGTCTGGGAACGGCTGCAACGCCAGGTCCTGAAGGACTACCACGCCCATGTGTTGCTGCACGGAGACCCGCAGGGCGCCGAACCGCTGCGCCGCGCCATTGCCGCCTACCTGAACCTGGAACGCGGCGCCAAGGTCTTGCCCGAACAGGTCCTGGTACTGAGCAGCACCCGCCAGGCCCTGTTCCTGTGCGCGCAATTGCTTGCGGACGCCGGCAAGCCCATCCTGATGGAGAACCCCGGCTACTTCGGCGCCCGCAAGGCCTTTGAATCCGCGGAGACGCGCATCGCGCCTATCGACGTCGACGCGCAGGGCATACGCCTGGACCTGCTGCGCGCGGACCGCAGCGGCGCCAATTGCGTGTACGTGACGCCGTCGCACCAGTACCCCACCGGCGTGACGCTGTCGCTCGAACGCAGGCTGGACCTGATCAACTGGGCCGCGGAACACGGCAAGTGGATCATCGAGGACGACTACGACAGCGAATTCCATTACGACGGCGTGCCCACCGCCTGCGTGCAGGGCCTGGACCTGCATCAGCGCACCATCTACCTGGGCACGTTCAGCAAGACGCTGTATCCAGGGCTCAGGATGGGATACATGGCGTTGCCGCCTGATCTGGTTGACGCCTTTGCCCGCGCGCGCAGCATCATGGACGGACATACTCCGCAGATCCTGCAGCTGACGCTGGCGCGCTTCATGGATGACGGCCATTACAACTCGCACGTGCGGGCCATGCGCAAGCTGTATGCCGGCCGCCGGCAGGTGCTGCTGGATTCCCTGGGCAAGCACCTGGGCGGCATTGTGCAGGCTGTCAGGCCTCCCGGCGGCTTGCAGATCCCGTGTCTGCTCGAACGCGGCTGGTCCGAGGAAAAGACCATCCGCCAGGCCGAGGCCGCCGGCCTGCGCCTGCCCGGATTGAGCAGGCTGTACGCAGGCGAGTACAAACAGCAGGGCTGGCTGCTGGGCTATGCCTCCCTGACAGCCTACGAAATCGAAGCCGCCGTGCTGCGGCTGTCGAACGCGCTGAGGCAAGCCTAGAACAACTCAGTAGGGCAGGGGGAAGCGCTTGGCCAGCCCGGCCACACCCTCGCGGATGGCGCTTTCCGTACGGGCGTCGACGGCCCCGGCGCGCACGCCGCCCAGCAGGGCCAGGATCATGTCGCCGATCTCCTGGAATTCAGCCGGACCCATGCCGCGGGATGTGCAGGCGGCGCTGCCCACGCGTATGCCGGAGGTGACGGCGGGCTTGGCGGCGTCGTTGGGAACGGCGTTCTTGTTCAGGGTGATGCCCACCTGTTCCAGGGCTTGTTCCGCCGTGTTGCCGGCCAGTCCCCAGGGCCGCAGGTCGACCACACCAAGGTGGCAATCGGTGCCGCCCGACACGATGGAAAGCCCGCCTTCCGCCAGCCGGCGGCACAGGACACGGGCGTTCTCGACCACCGCGTGGGCATAGGTCCGGAACGCGGGCTGCAGCGCCTCGCCCAGGGCCACGGCCTTGGCGGCGATGATGTGCATCAGCGGACCGCCTTGCAGGCCGGGGAAGACTGCCGAATCGATCTTGCGGGCGAGTTCGGCGTCGTTGGTCAGGATCATGCCGCCGCGCGGGCCGCGCAGCGTCTTGTGCGTGGTGGTGGTGGTGACATGCGCGTGCGGCACCGGCGAGGGGTACGCTTCGGCCGCGGCCAATCCGGCAAAATGCGCCATGTCCGCCATGAAGATCGCGCCCACGTCGTCGGCGATGGCGCGAAAGCGCGCGAAGTCCAGCGTGCGCGAGTAGGCCGAGCCGCCGGCGATGATGAGCTTGGGCCTTTCCTGACGCGCAATGCGCTCGACCTCATCCATGTCGACCAGATGCGTGGCCGCATCGACGCCATAACTCAACGCCTGCAGCCAGCGTCCCGACATGTTGACCTTGGAACCGTGGGTCAGGTGGCCCCCTGCCTTCAGGTCCAGGCCGAGGATCTTGTCCCCCGGCGCCAGCAGCGCCAGATAGACTGCCTGGTTCGCCTGGCTGCCGGAGTGGGGCTGCACGTTGGCGTAGCGGGCGCCGAACAGGCGCGTGGCGCGCTCGATGGCTATCTCCTCGGCCATGTCGGCGTTGACGCAGCCGCCATAGTAGCGGCGGCCGGGGTAGCCCTCGGCATACTTGTTCGTCAGCACCGAGCCCTGGACTTCCAGCACCGCGCGGCTGACGAAGTTCTCGGAGGCGATCAGTTCGATCGAGTGCATCTGGCGGCGCCGTTCGGCGTCGATGGCGCCCCAGATGCCGGGATCGGCTTGTGACAGGGGCAGGGCGCTGATGGCAGGCAGCGCGAGGCTGTCGGGCGGGACAATGTTCGTCACGGAGGTTCCTGGTTGGATGAGCATGATGTGGCAATGGGAAGCGTCAGGCGTTGGCGGCCAGGGGCCGCTGGCCGCCGTGGATCAGCAGGTGCGCGGTCAAGCCGGCAACCAGGCCCCAGAACGCGCCGCCCACGCCCAGCAGGGTGACGTTGGCAGCGGTGGCCAGGAAGGTGATGAGGGCGGTCTCCCGAGTGCGGGCGTCGGCCATCGCATTGGCCAGGCTGCCGCCGATGGCGCCCAGCAGGGCTAGTCCCGCCAGCGTGGTGATGAAGGCCTTGGGCAGAACCATGAACAAGGTCGCCAGTGTGACGCCGAACGTGCCGACCAGGATGTAGAACACGCCGCAGGCCAAGCCAGCGATGTAGCGCTTGGCGGGGTCCGCATGCGCGTCGCGGCCGGTGCAGATCGCGGCGGTGATCGCCGCCACGTTGAAGGCGTGCGCGCCGAACGGCGCCATGACAAGCGAGCCCAGTCCGGTCACGGTCAGGATGGGGCTCGCGCTGGTCTTGTAGCCGTCGTTGCGCAGCACCAGCATGCCGGGCATGTACTGCCCCGTCAGCGTGATGATGAAGAGGGGCAGGGCCACGCCCAGCAAGGCCTGCAGCGAGAACTGCGGCATCTGGAAGACCGGCGCGGCCAGGCTGAGGTGGACGGCCGAGAAGTCGATTCGGCCTTGCGCGATGAGGAGCCCCAGGCCGATGACCAGGATGCCGACCACCGCGAAGCGCGAGGTAAAGCGTTTGAGTAACGCATAGGATATGACCAGCACGATGACCAGCAGCGGATCGGCGCTGGCGCCGCCGAAGGCATTGACGCCGAACTGCAGCAGGATGCCGGCCAGCTGGCCGGCGGCGATGCCGCCCGGAATCATGCGCACCAGCTTTTCGAAAGCGCCGGACAGGCCCAGCACGATGAAGCCCAGCGCCGACAGGATATAGGCGCCGATGACCTCGCCGTAGGGCGTGAAGGGCATCACGGTGGCTAGAAACGCCACGCCGGGCGTGGACCAGGCCGTGATGACCGGCGCCTTGTAGCGCCAGCTCAGCAGCGCACCCGTGACGCCCACTCCGACGGAAACCGCCCATACCCAGGAAGTGGTCTGGGCCGGCGACAGTCCGGCCAGCTCAGCCGCCTGGAACACCAGCACAAAGGTGCCGCCGTAGTTCACCAGCACAGAAATCAGCGCCGCGACGGTGGGAGAAAAGAAATCGGCGGGTCTCAGGCCTGCCGGCGATGCGTTCATGTATTGCTCCGCGTTCATGGTGGGGCCTGGCCGCGCGGCCAGGCTTGAACGGGGAGTCTAGGTTGCTTGCGGTATGTTGATACCTGCCACATTGAGATTCATGGGCAGACCGCTTTCTGGCTGGATCCACGGTGCCCGCCTTGAATGCGGGGAAGGATCAGCGCCACACCTCCCGCACCGTTTGCGCGATTGCGGTGGCCTGGCGCAGCCCGGCCTCGGCGGCCTCGGCACGACGCGCCGGGTCCAACACGTTGTCGCCAATGGCCTGTACGCAGGCCTCGTCGGGCAGTACGGCCTGGACCTGGCTGCCGGCCTCGCGCAGCGCCTGCAGCTCACGCCGCAGGTGCCCGCTGACCGGATTGCCGTCGCGAAATCCCAGCGGCGCCAGCACCACGACTTGGCTGTAGCCGGCAGCCATGTCGGCGTTGGTCATGGAGCGGATGCCGCCGTCCATGTAGGCCGAGCCGTCGATGGGTACGGCCGGCCAGGCGCCCGGCACGGCGCAGCTGGCGGCGATGGCGTCGATGAAATCCACCTGGTCGGCGGCGCTGAAGCTGCGCCTCTCGCCGCTATGCGCGTCGACGGCAACGACACGCAAGGGGCGGCTTGGCCAATCGCTTGCGCCGAGGCGGGCGGCGATAATGGCGCGGCGTTCGGCCAGTGTGGGCGTGGCGCTGCGCAAAGCATAGGCGCCGATGCGCCGCCGTGCCAGCTGCAGGTCGGCGCCCACTTTGCCGTACAGCGCGTGGTTCTTGTCGTCGGCGGCTTGTTGGGAGTAAGGCCGGAACTGTTCGGCGCCTGTTCCGTCCAGTTGCGTCGCCAGCAGCTGCATGGGCGAGACGCCCCGCGCCAGTTGCGCGCCGGCGACCGAGCCCGCGGAGCAACCGATGAACAAGTCCGCGGCGGCGAGGTCGACATCCTGGCGTGCCAGGCCCGCCAGGATGCCGATCTCCCAGGCCAGCCCGGTCACGCCGCCGCAGCCCAGTACCAGGCAGCGCCTCTTTTGCGCGTACGCCATTCAGGCAGTCTCGACGCGGGTGGCGGCGGACGGCTCGGCCTCGCCAATCTTGGGCGCAGGGCGGTAGTGGTAGTCGCCCATGTCCGTCTTGCGCAGCATGTGCCAGTAGTCGTCATTGCGGAACGGCGTGGGCGCGACCACTTTGCCATGCGCGTTGCGATACCAGTTGCTCATGCCCTTGTGGGTCCAGATCATGCGGTCATGCGCGGCCTGCACGCGCGCGTTGTAGGCGTCATGGCGATCCTTGCGCACCTCGATCTCGAAGCGTCCTCCGGCCCGCGCCAGGCCTTGCTGCAATAGACCCATGACGTAGCGTACCTGGGTCTCCAGCAGGGCGACGACGCTGCCGCCGTGGCCCAGCGCGGTATTGGGGCCGGCCAGGATGAACAGGTTGGGAAAGCCCGGGGCGGCTACGCCCATGAAGGCTTCGGCGCCCTTTTCGTCCCAGGCCTCGCGGATCGAGCGTCCGCCGCGGCCGTAGAGCTTGAACGAGGACAACAGGTTGATCGCGTCGAAGCCGGTCGCAACCACCAGCACGTCCAGTTCATGCGCATTGCCGCTATCGCTCACCACCGCGCTTTCCGTGACCCGGGCGATGCCGCCCGTGACCAGCTTGACGTGGTCCCGCGCCATGGTGCGGAACCAGCCGTTGTCCATCAGCATGCGCTTGCCGAAGGGCGGGTAGTCGGGCAGCACCTCGGGCAGCAGATCCTGGCGTTCGCCGAGTTCCGTCTTGATGTAGCTGGTGAAGTGCTCGCGATGCTTGTCGTTGATCTCATTGATGGCGCGATCGGGATGCGGCCATTGTGGATCGATTTGCAAGGTCGCGTGGACCCGGTCGTTGAAGATCCAGGCCAAGCGCTGGCGATACCACTCTTGGTAGTACGGCACGTCGCGCAGCAGGAAGCGGACGTCCTGGGGCACGGGCTTCTGAAATTTCTCGAACGGCGCGGCCCATTGCTTGGAGCGCTGGAAAACGGTCAGGGAGCGGACGTCGTCGGCGATGGCTGGCACGACCTGCATGGAGCTGGCGCCGTTGCCGATGATGCCCACGTTCTTGCCGCGCAGGTCCAGGCCTTCCGGCCAGTTCGCCGTATGGAAGCAGGGACCCTTGAAACTCTCCAGGCCGGGTATGGGGGGCAACTTGGGCACGTTCAGCAGGCCTACCGCGCTGATGACGATGTCCGCCGCATAGTCCTCGATCTGGCCGTCCTGTTTGACCGTGCGTACGTTCCAGCACAGCGCGGCTTCGTCGTAGCGGGCGGACTCCACGCGCGTATTGAAGCGGATGTTGGCGCGCACGCCATGCTGGTCGGCGACGCTTTCGAAATAGCCCTGGATCTCGCCCTGTAGGGCAAAGTAGCGCGACCAGTCGTGCTTGGCGAAGGAGTACGAGTAGATATGGTTTGGTGTGTCCACGCCCGCGCCGGGGTAGCGGTTCTCGTACCAGGTGCCGCCGACTTCGGCGTTCTTCTCGATCACCACATAAGGAATGCCTGCGCCTTGCAGGCGGATCGCGGCGCACAGGCCAGCCACGCCTGCGCCGATGACCAGGACCCGATAGCCTCGCGGCACCTGGAACGCATCGCGTTGCGCCAGCGCGAAGTCCGGATCCAGCCCCAGCCAGGCGGCGATCATGGGGCCGTAAGAGTCAGGAATCGCTTCCCCGATGCTGGTGCGCAGCATGGAGACCAACTGTTCATGCGTGGGTGCGGGCAGCCTGGGCGGCTGGCCGCGACGGTTGAGCAGAATGGCCGAGTACGCGGCTTCACGGATCTCTTCCTGCACGGTTTCGGGCAGGCCGCCGGGATCGTTGTCTTCGAGGCCGCGGATGCGCGAGCACTGGTAGCGCCCGGACAGCCATTGCGTGTCGCCCGTCAGGTGCACCAGCACCATGAGCAGCGTGGGAATGTTGGCGCTGGCCAGCGCACGCTTGAGCGTGGCCTCCCACACGTCGTTGCCTAGCGGGTTTGCCGGGGCCGGGGTATCGCGATGCATGTAAGGGTCCTTGCAGGAATGGCGGGGGATATGGGGTTGCGGCCTATTCGGCGGTGGCGCCGGACTTCTTGATCAGTTCGGCCCATTTGGCGCTGTCGCTGACGATGAAAGCGCCAAAGTCGGCAGGCTTGGTGAACAAGGCGTCCAGGCCCATCTTCTTGAATTGCTCCTGCACGTCGGGCGCCGTCTTCATTTTCTGCAAGGCTGCCTGCAGCTTCTCGACGACCGCGGGCGGCGTGCCGGCTGGCGCCACGATGCCCAGCCAGGGCATGGCGTCGTAGCCGGGCAAGCCGGATTCCTCCACGGTGGGCAGGTCGGGCAGCACCGAGGACCGGGTCTTGGTGGTCACGGCCAACGGGCGCACCTTGCCGCTGTCGAGGAAGGGCTGAGCAGCCGCGATGTCCACGAACAGCATGTCGACTTCGCCGCCCGCCAGAGAGGTCAGCGCCGGCACGCTGCCCTTGTAGGGGATGTGGGTCATCTTCAGGCCGGTCAGCGCGGCGAACAGCTCGCCCTCCAGATGATTGGAAGTGCCATTGCCGGAGGACGCGAAGGTGGCGGACTTGCCGTCTTTCTTGAGCGCGGCTATCAGGTCCTTCACGTTGGATGCCTGGACCTGCTTGCCCGTCACCAGCACGTGCGGCACGCTGGCGATGAGCGACACGGGCTGGAAGTCCTTGACCGGGTCGTAATTCGCGGTGTTCTTGTACAGGCTGGGAGCGATGCCGAGGGACGATGCCGCCATCAGCAGCGTGTAGCCATCGGCCGGCGCCTTGGCCACATAGGCCGAGGCGATCATGGTGCCGGCGCCGGGCTTGTTGACCACCACCACCGGCTGGCCCAGATCGCTTTGCAGCTTGGCCGCGATCTGACGGGTCATCACGTCGGTGACGCCGCCAGGCGTAAAGGGCACCACGATGTTGATGGGCTTGTTGGGATAGTCCTGGGCGTGCGCGGCGGCACCCGCGCAGATCAGGGTTGCGGCCAGGCAGTTCGATAGCCATTTCATGGTTTGTCTCCTGTGGTTTTCTAGGTGTGGCGTTCAGGTGGAGCCTGCGCTGAGGTTCCGGTGCCGGATCAGTCCCCACACCGTGTTGGCGTAGGGCATGTCCAGGTTCAGCTTTGCTGCGATCTCGATCATGGCGCCGACCAGGGCGTCGATTTCCAGCGGCTTTCCTAGTAGGGCGTCCTGCAGCATCGAGGTCCTGGCGGCCCCGGCGCTGGCGGCGGCCTGCATGCGTTGCTCCACCGTTACCGGCAGCGCAAGTCCGAGCGCCTGGCCCAGCGCCAGGTACTCGCCCAGCATGGCGCGCGCTAGCTTGCCAAGGTAGGGATCGCGGACCATGGCCTCCATGGTGGCGTTGGCCAGCACGCTCACGGGGTTGAAGGTGGCATTGCCCATTGCCTTGATCCAGACCGCCTGATGGATCCCGGCGCTGACCTCGCATTGCAGGCCCGACGTCCGCAGCAGGCCAGCCAGCCTGCCGGCTCGGGCGGAAACGTGGCCGTCAGGCTCGCCGAGGATGAGATTGTCGCGGGCGTTCTGCGCCGCGACGCCGGGTGCGGTGGAATTCGCCGCGATGTACACCACCGCGCCCAGCACCCGGTCCAAAGGCAGCGCTTGCCGGAGGATGCCGCGGCCATCGACCGATTGCAGTGGCGCATCGCCCAGCGGGTTGTCCAGCGTGGCCAGATACCACCAGGGGATGCCGTTCAC
This sequence comes from Achromobacter sp. D7-1, assembly GCF_059760445.1. Lineage (NCBI taxonomy): Bacteria > Pseudomonadati > Pseudomonadota > Betaproteobacteria > Burkholderiales > Alcaligenaceae > Achromobacter > Achromobacter sp. D7-1. Next base: position 21,716 of record NZ_JCBAMT010000099.1, read on the forward strand.
GGCCGGCACCACGGCGCCTTGCGGCGCGAGCATCGGCGCCAGGTGCGCGGCGATATCGTCCAGCGCCTGTTGCTTGACCGCAAGAATCAGGTAGTCCGCGTCGCGCACCTGGCGCGGATCGTCGGTGGCGCGCACCGGGTAGTGGCGCGTGACGCCGTCAGCCGTCAACCCGACGCCACGCTGCCGCAAGGCGGCCAGCGTCTGTCCGCGGGCGATCATGGTCACCTCGCAGCCTGCCTGGGCCAGGCGCGCGGCGAGCAGACAGCCGATCGCGCCCGCACCATATACCGCGACGCGGCATTGATGAGCATCTTCCATTTCTACTCTGCGAAAAAAGGGCCGCCGGGAGGGCGGCGCGGTTGCCGCTATTCCTGGTATTCGGGCCGGATGCGTTGCAGCAGCCGGAGCAGGGGAGGCCAGTGCTTGTGGCGGGAGGGGCGGTCGAGACGGTCGAACTGGCGGCCGACCTTCTCGGCGACTTCGGCGGCGGGCGTCACCAGCGGCAGGCCGCCGGCCAGCGCCGCGACCTGCGCCTGGCAGGCGCGCTCCAGGTAGAACATGGCGTCGAAAGCATCAGGCACGCTGGCGCCGCAGACCAGCAGGCCGTGATTGCGCAGGATCATCGCGCTGTGCGGACCCAGGTCGGCGATCAAGCGTTGCTGTTCGTCCATGTCCAGCGCGACGCCTTCGTAGTCGTGATAGCCGATGCGGTCGTGAAAGCGCATGGCATGCTGCGAAATCATGAGCAGCCCGGCCGCTTGCGCGGACACGGCGATGCCGGCGGCGGTGTGCGTGTGCATGACACAGGCCGCGTCGTGGCGGACGCGGTGGATGGCGCTATGGATGACGAAGCCGGCGGGGTTGATACCCAGGCCGGTCTGGTCCAGCAGGATGCCGCCATCGATGTCCACCTTGACCAGGTTGGACGCGGTGATCTCATTGAACATCAGGCCGTAGGCATTGATCAGGAAATGCGGCTCGGCGCCGGGAACCCGCGCCGAGATATGCGTGTAGATGTGATCCGTCATGCGCATCTCGACGGCCAGGTTGTAGGCCGCGGCGAGGTCCACCCGCACTGCCCATTCCTCGGCCGAAACCTGGTCCTTGATCGATGCCTCTTGCACGGCGACTCCTCCGGTTTTGCATTCTTCTTGGTCTGGCCGGCGCTTTTGCCGCGTGGCCTGTTTCAACCGGAGTATAGGTTTTCCGACCGCTTCCGACTAAGCAAACGTTTTGATGGAAACGCATAAATCCCATCAATCATTCAGCCATGCCGGCATGCATGAAAAACCTTGATGGATATGCATAAAAACGTTTGGCTAGTGCGGCGAAAAGCCGCTGCCTATACTGATTTTCCTACCCATGGGCGCGCCTGCAATAAGTCTGCGCGCCATTGAAAAATCAGAAAAGCTGGAGGCTGGATGGACGCTGCAGGAAACCGCACGATCACGGATTTGCTCGATGAACAGGCGCTATGCCACGGGCATCGGCTGGCGATTGTGCATGAGTACCAGAACGGCGACATCAGCCAGTTGAGCTACATCCAGTTGCGCGAGGCGGCCCGCGGATTTGCCGCAGGCCTGCAGGCGCGCGGCGTGATGCCGGGCGACCGCGTGTTCGTGTTCATGGGCAACACCGCGGAGTATGTGCCGCTGTGGATGGGCCTGATGCTGGCGGGCGCCGTCATCGTGGCGGGCAACATCTACCTGACCGCGCCGGAAGTCGCCTACCAGCTTGAGCATTGCCAGCCTGCGCTGGCGCTGGTGGAGCCGACGCACGAGGCCCTGATACGCGAAGTCTGCGCCGGCATGGCGCAGCCGCCGGACATCGTGGCGGTTGCGCGCGGCAGCCCGGGGCCCGGAGGCCCGGGCCCGGCTCTTTTACACACGGGGGGCCGGCGGCGGCCCACCACAGGGGGGGCAGTACGGGGGGGGCAGCGGACTTAGTACAAAA
>NZ_JCBAMT010000100.1:0-22668 GCF_059760445.1 Achromobacter sp. D7-1
GTGGGGGTTTGACGGGGGGGGTGGGGGAGACGGGCGGCCTTTCTCGAAGGGAGGGGGGGGGGCCGCGAAGGGGGGTTGGTGGGGGGGAGGGGGGGGGCGCCCTCTTGGGGCGTGTTGGCGCCCGCCCCCGCCGCTACACGCGGCGCATTCCCGCCCCATCATGCCGAAACTGCTACTGCGTGTCTGTGATTTCCTGCTGCTGTCCGCCGCCGCGGCGCTCTTTGGCGCTTGCCTGACGTCGGTGCTGAAGACCGACGCCTACGGTTTGATGATTCCGGAAGCGCCCTTTCTGTACGGGCCGTTCGAGTTCTACGTCGATTCCGCCTTGGCGGGCTTGGCCAGCGTGCTGGCGCTGGCGCTGGCCGAGCGCATGGCGCGGGTGCGCGCCTCGGCCGCATGGCGGGGCGCGGCGACGCTGGCCGCCGCGCTGGTCGCGCTATATCTGGCGCCGCCGGCGCCGCAGGTGTTCGGCAATACCTGGGCGCCGGGCGAGGCCACCATGGAATTGTTCGTGGCGCAGCTGCACATGGTGCTGCCCATCGCGTTCGCGGTGCTGGCGTTGCGCCTGGGACTGCGGCGCGCGTTCGCGCGGTCTGCGGCCTAGCCCTGCTCCAGACGGTAGAACTGCTGGCTGGCGATCAGCGTCGCGCCGCAGGAGGTCTTCATGCCTTCCAACGCGGTGCGCCGGTCGGAACTGACGGCGGCCGCGCCCTCGACGATGGTGTGGCTGCCACCGCACTTGGGGCAGGTGACGCGGTCGCCCAGCCGGGCCATGGGCTGGCCGAAGATCATGACTGTTTCGTCGCCCGTGACGACCACGCCGCCATGCGAGGTGCGATCGCCCTTGCGTATTACCGATAGCTGCGCCATGGCTGCCTGTTGCCCTGTTGGTTTGGTTATGTGTGCTTACAGATAGGTGCCGTCCGGAGCCTGCCGCGGCGTGCCGATGACGAACGTGCCGTCGGGCGCCATGCGGACCGGACCGTCGCCGCCCAGGTAGCGGCCGTCGGGCGCGCGCTGCGGTTTGCCGGCGACGTAAGTGCCGTCCGGCGCGCGGGTGATGGGGCCGCCGTCGCCGACGTAGCTGCCGTCCGGGCAGCGGCGCGGCTTGCCGTTGATGAAGCGGCCGTCGGGCATCATGTGGAATGACTTGTTCATCGCGCATCCTTGTCCTGAGGAACCCGCATGATATCCACGGTCCGTGATGCGTTTTGTAATAGGACGTGTCATCTTCAAACGCAACGCCGTTACAGATATGGGAGGATCGGTCCTCTTCGCGTAGCCCGCCCCAGGGGCCGGCGGCCGCGATCCTGCCATCCGACAAGACCAATATGAGCGATATCGACACACTGCTGCAGCCCATTGCGGGCGATGCGCCTTGCGGCGCCGACCTGGTGTTTTCCGCCGAGTTCGACGCCATACGCGAAGCCCGCCGCCACGATGATCCGAACCTGGACCAGGGCGATTGGGTCATAGCCATCAAAGAGGCCGATTGGCCGGAAGTCATCCGCATCTGCACCACGGTGCTGCGCGAACAGAGCAAGGACGTGCGCGTGGCCGCCTGGCTGGCCGAAGCCTGGGCCAAGACGCGCGGCTTTGCCGGCCTGCGCGATGGCTATCTGCTGGTGGACGGCCTGTGCCGCCACTACTGGGACGGCCTGCATCCCGTGCCGGACGAGGGCGACGTGCAGCAGCGCGTGGGCAATCTGGCCTGGCTGCTGGCGCGCTCGCAACAGCTGATCCGCGAACTGCCGCTGACGCAGTCCGAAGGCGGACGCTATGGCGCGGCCTTGTGGGACAGCGCCTCGCAACTGGCCAATGCGGTCAAGCGCGCGCCGCAGAATGCCGCCGAGATCACCCGGGGCAAGCTCACTCTGGATCAGTTCGATGCCGCGCGCCGCGACACGCCGCCGGCCTTTTACTCCGAACTGGAAGGCAATCTGCAAAGCTGCTTCGCGGCGGTGGACACGTTGGAGCAGACCCTGGCGGAGCGCCTGGGCGACGAAGGCCCGGCTTTTTCGCCGGTGCGCGACGCGCTGCGCGACGTGACCGAACTGACCCGCCGCTTCGCCCGCGACGCCGGGCTGCTGGTGCGCGCGGATACCGCGGCGCCGGCCGCTGCCCCCGCCGCGCCCGCAACCGCCCGGATGGAGCCGACCTTGTCCACAGCCGATCCCGTACCCGCCGCGCCCGCGTCCGCGCCTGCGCGCGGCCCGCTGCAAACGCGCGACCAGGCGCTGGCGCAGCTGCGCGAAGTGGCGGAGTTCTTCCGCCGCACCGAGCCTCACAGCCCCGTGGCCTATTTGGCCGACAAGGCCGCCAGCTGGGGCGAGATGTCACTGCACCTGTGGCTGCGCACGGTCCTCAAGAACGGCGACGCGCTGTCCGGACTGGAAGAGCTGCTGGGCGTGCCCAAGCCGCCGGACCACAACGGCTGAGCGTAGTCATTGCTTGCATGAGCCGGCCCCTGCGGGCCGGCCTGGCGCCAGGCTGCTAGCGGCTGGCGCGGAACTCGATGCGGCGGTTCTTGGCGCGGCCTTCCGCGGTGGCGTTGGTGGCGAGCGGCTGGTCAGGTCCGGCTCCCAGCGTCTCGAAGCGCGCGGGCGGCAGCCCCTTGTCCACCAGATAGGTCTTGACCGCATCGGCGCGCGCCTGGCTCAACGCCAGGTTGGTGCTGCGGCTGCCGGAGCTGTCGGTATGGCCGATGATCTGCACCTTGTCGCTGTGCAGCTTGGGCACCACGTCCGCCACCTTGTCCAGCAGTTCGCGGCCGCGCGTGGTGAGCGTGGCGCTGCCGGTCTCGAATTCCACCACGCGGTTGGTCAGGACCTGGTCCAGCAGCCCCTGTTCGTCCTTGCTGGCCGACACGCGCAAGCCGTTGACGATCTTGTAGGTGGGGTTGAGCGAGGTCGCGAAGGCGCTGGCGATCTGCTGGCGCGAGGCTTCGTTCTGCACTTCGCCGCGCAGGCGGATCTGGGTGCCGTCGATTTCCAGCTGGCCGCGGTTGATCTGCTTGAGCGGCTGGCCGATGAGCTTGCCGACATGCTCGGACCAGTTGGGCGGCGCGACCACGCCGCCCACGTCGATCTGGTCGATGACGTTGCCCACGCCGTACACCTGCTGCAGCCGCGCCAGCACATCGGCCTTGGTGGCTTCGTCCGGCACGGCGCCGCTGGCCACGACCTGGCCGGGCTGGGGAATGACGTTGGCGGGCACCACCGTGGCCGCGTCCTGGGCCGCGGCCGTGCAGGCATACAGCGCCGCCATGAGCAAAAATGAGAGGCGCATGGTCAGGCTCCGGTAAAGACTTCGAGAAAGGTGTCCAGCGCCAGGCGCAAGGACAGGCGCGGCTGGTCCAGGTAGCTGGACAGCTTGGCCAGGCCATGGCTGGCCGACACGTGGTTGCGGACCCAGGGCGCGTCCTCCAGCACGATGTGCTGTTCGGCATAGGCCTGCGGCGTGGACAGCAGGCTGGCCAGAGTCTGCGGCGAGGCGCCGCGGAAATCCACGGCCAGCCGGTGCTTGCCGGCGATGCGGCCGATGAAGATGGTGATCTCGAAGTCGGCGCGCGACAGGAAGGGCGAGATCAGCGTCATCCAGTAGGCGGCCACCAGATTGATATAGAGCGGATCGTCCGGCAGCGGCAGCGACAAGCCCTTGTCCAGCTGCGAGGAGCCGCTGGACATCACCGGCCCCAGCAGGATGCCCAGCGCCAGGATGATGTCATGCACGCGCGCGGCGTGGCCGTTGCCGCGCAGCATCGCTTCCAGCCGTTCCACGGTCTGCAGGTCGACGAAGGCGTCGAAGCCGTCGTCGGCCGCGGTGCGGATCTCGCCTTCCAATTCGTTGAGGGCCTGCAGCGCCGAGGCGGGATCGCCGTCCTGCATCAGCAGTGCGGCGGTGCCGCTCATGCGGTTCCACATGCGGCTGAAGGCGATGGGGCTGCGGGCGATAAAGGCCAGCGGCTTCTGGACTTCCACCGAGGTGGCGGACAGGAAGGGATAGCGGCGGCCCGACAGGTCCTGGCTGGGTTGCAGGTGGCCCGCGATGGCCAGCTTGCCGCGCGATCCCAGGATGGCGAACGGCATGGGCTCGGCCTCGTCGTACAGCGCCTTCCAGTGCGGTTCCTGCGCCAGCATCTCCATGGTGTTGGCGACCCAGGCGTCCAGCGTGGCCATCAGCTGCGGATGCGAGGTGTTCTTCACGAAATCGCCGCGGCTGGGAATCTTGCCGAAGTAGGCCGTGCGGAACAAGGGGGACTGCGGGTTGCTCATTGCGGCGCTCCGGGTTGCGTCTGGGCGGAGGATTCGGGAGAGGCGCCGACCACGGACGAGGGCAGGCGCAGGTTGCGCAGGCCCTGGCTGCCGCCGGGCTCGCTGCCGCCGGCGCCGGGCGCCTGGGCGTTGCTGATGATGCGCAGCTTCACCGGCACCGTCACGTTGGATTTACCCCAGCTCATGTTGAAGCTGCCGTCGGCGTTGGCGGTGCGCTGGGCGGTGGCGATCAGGCGCTCCAGGCCGAAGCGGCCGGGCTCGTTGACGATCTCGACCACGCTGCCATCGAAGGTGGTGGCGGTGATGCGCGCGCCGGGGGCGCCCTGGGCGTTGGGCCACACGAAATTGACCCATTGCGGCGGCGTATTGCGGTAGCGCAGCTGCTGTCCGTCGATCTCGATGGTGTACTCGGTCACGCCGGCGGCGGGCTTGGGCTGGATCTGGAACAGCGTCTGCGGCTGGCTGGCTGCGCCGCTGCCGGCCGCGCCGCCGGAGAGCGGGGCCACCCACTGTGCGAAGTTGGCGGTGAAGGTGGGCTGCAGGCTCACGCCCATGTCGCCCCAGGTGCGCGCCGTGAGGATGTCGCCGCGGCGCACGGTCAGCGGGCCCAGCGTGTCGTTGACGTACTTGGCGATGCTGCCCTGCGGACCGAACACCTGGCCGATTTCATCGCTGCTGGCCTCGACGCTGGCGCGGCTGGCGAAGGGATACTTCTCGGCCAGCGTCTGGTTGAACGGGCGATAGATCTGGGCGTTCCAGACCTTGTTCAGCTCGGATTCCGCCGGCTGCATGGTCACGGCATAGGCCTGGATCAGCGGGCGCACCAGCAGCGGACGCAGCGTCTCGCGCTGCGTCGCCGACATGCCGGCCAGCATCTGCTCGTCCACCAGCTTCAGCGCGTCGGCCAGCTCCGAGTCCTTGCCTTCCAGCGTCTGGCGCATCAGCGTCAGCGCGCCGGGGCCGGGGTCGCCCTGGTTGTTCAGCAGGTTGAAGCGGGTGCGGATCTTCGACAGCGCGCCCATGTAGTTGCCCAGCAGCGACTGGTTGTCGCGCGTGACCACCAGGCGCGCCACGTCGGAGAATTCGCGTCCCACCGGACCCATCGGAATCGCCTCGCCATTGGCGGCGGTGGCGGGCGCGGCAGACGGCGGCGTCTGGCGCAGGATGACGCGCTTGAACCAGCCCACGACGCCGCTCTGCGCCTGCTGCAGCCCGGCGTTGATCAGCGAGGGGTTGTCCCAGGAGGTCTGTTCATAGGTGGTGTTGATGAGTTTGGCGATGGGCGAGGTCTGAGGATCGCCCAGGCGGTTCATCGCGCCCACTGATTGCTCGAAGCTGGTGAAGGGCTTGATCGTCACGCCGCGCAGGAATTTCTGCCACTCCTCGGCGTACTCGGTCTTGTACATCGTCGCCAGGCTTTTCTGGATCTGCTCGGGGCTGCCTTCCAGCGTCAGGTCGTCGCGGGCGTTCACGCCCAGCACCCAGTCGCTGGTCTGCACTTCCTTCTTGGCGGCTTCGCCGATGGCGGGCTGGATGTACTGCTCCCAGGCTTCGCGGGTGAACGTGCCGGGGATGGCATAGCTGCCGGCGACCACGCCCGCGTCGTTCTCGCCGACGATGCGCGCCACCGTCATGGTCTGGAAGCGGGTGGCGGCGCGCGCCTTGAGGGTGGCATAGGCGCGTTCGCGCGCCGGCATGCCCTGCATCACGGCGCGCAGGCTGCCGCGGGTCTTCTCGACCAGCGCCAGATTGGTGTCGATCTGCGGCCAGCCTTCGTCCTGCGCCCGGCCGACATAGAACGAAATCAGGCGCTCGGCGCTGCGGATCAGCTGGTCGCGCGGCATGGCGCCGCGGTTGGTCTCCAGCCAGCCGCGCCAGAAGCGCGTGATCTGGTCGGACAGGTGCGTGGGGTCCACATGCTGATGATTCGCCATCATCAGGTAGGTCTTGAGCGCGTTGTAGGCGTCGTCGGCGTTGGTGGGCGAGGCGTCCTGGAACAGGGTGTCGCCGCCCGCCGCGTGGGCGGCGCGGGCCTGCTGCGGCGCAGGCTGGGGCGCGCCGCCGCTGGCCGCGGTGGCGGACGTGTCGACCTTGGCCAGGAAGTCCTCCAGGCTGGTCTTCACCGGCGCCAGCATGAACTGGCGCGCGCCGTTGTAGTACTCGGCCAGCAGGCGCTCCTTCAGCACGTCGCCCTGATACAGGCCCAGCCCCAGCGACCACGGCCGGCTGGAGGAATAGCGGTCCAGCTGCTCGATGCGATCCTGCAGGATCTCCATCGCTTCCAGCCGGCTTTGCAGGTCGGTGCGCTCGCTTTGCAGGCGCACCACCTTGTCGAGATCGGCCTGCACGTTCTGCGCCAGTTGCCGGTTGCCCAGGTAGGACCAGCTCCAACCGCCCAGCACCAGCCCCAGCGCCAGCACCAGGCCGAAGAAGGCCAGGTAGCGCATGCGCGTCTTGGCCGGACTGGCGTGCTGGCGCACCAGCTTCTTGTCGGCGAAGATCACGCTGGAGAACAGATCGCGCAGGAAGAAGCCGTTGTTGGAGGTCACGCTGCGCGTCTGCGCGCGCGTGGCGGGACGCAGCTCGAAGCGTTCGGCCAGCCGCTCGGTGGAAGTGCTTTGCGTGACGCCTTCCTGCAGCGCGCTGGTGAAGTAGAAACCCCGGAACACCGGCTTGTATTGGAACGGATTGGTCTCGAACAGCGTCGACAGGAAGGTCCGCAGCGCCGGCTTGATGCCGGCGAATTCCAGCGGAAACGTCAGCAGGCCCGGCGGCAGGTCGCGGCTGTTGCGCAGCGAGATCTGCGCCGTGCCCATTTCCTTCAGGCCCTCGTACAGCTCGTCGAAACGGCTGTCGAACAGCGCCAGCACGTCGCGGTTTTCCTCGGCGCCATAGGGCAGGGTCGCGCCCCACACGCGGTCACGCTCGCTTTGGTCGCTGTCTGAGAAGAACTCGCTGAAGCCCGAGATCAGGTCGGCCTTGGTGAAGATGATGTAGACCGGCGCGAACACTTCCAGGCGGTCGGTCAGTTCCTGCACGCGCTGGCGCAGGTTCTTGGCCAGGTTGATCGCGAACTCGGGTCCCGCGCCCGTCAGCTCGTCGATGCTGGCGGCGACGATGATGCCGTTGATGGGGGCCTTGGGACGGTGCCGCTTGAGCAGGTCGAGGAAGCCCATCCATTCGTTGCGGTCTTCTTCGTGCACCGAGTAGCGGCCGGCGGTGTCCAGCAGGATGCCTTCGGTGGTGAAGAACCAGTCGCAGTTGCGCGTGCCGCCCACGCCGCGCACCGCCGCGCCGTTCTTGTCGGCGAAGGGAAACTGCAGGCCGGAATTGATTACGGCGCTGCTCTTGCCCGCGGCTGGGTTGCCGATGACGATGTACCAGGGCAGCTCATACAGGGCTTCGTTGCCCGAGGTCTGGCCGATCTTCGAGGTCTTGATGGTGCGCACCGCCTGCGTCAGCCGCGTGCGCAGCGCTTCCACGTCGTTGCGGTTGGCAGCCGCGCCGGTCTGCACCTGCTGCTCCAGCATGTCGCCCAGGTTCTTGTTGGCCTTGCGGGTGCGCCGCCGGCGCCACAGATAGGCGCACAGCCACAGCAGCACGCATACGCCCAGGGCGATGCCGGCCCAGGCCAGGCCGATCTCTACCGTGTCGGCGAACAGGAACAGGAATACCACCAGGGCCAGCAGTCCCAGCGCCATGAAGGTGCGCGGATTGGCCAGCGCGCGCGAAGACCAATGGCGGCCTTCGCTGATGGCGCGGGAGGTGCCGGATAGAAGATCGGAGGGGCTGCGCATGGTTTGAGCTATGTTCTTGTGGGTCAGGCGGGGAGGGGTTCGGAGGGCGACACCAGCACCAGCGTCCGCAGCGCCGGGTCCTGGGTCATGAGGGCGAGCACGGGCGCGCCGGCCTGGGCGCAGGCGACGCCCGCGATGGCCACGGTCAGCAGATGCGCGGCCGCGCCGGTGTGGCCGCAGCCGGAGCCGACTGCCAGGCAGTCCTGGTTCGGATCCAGCGCGGGAAACAGCGCGGAGGCCAGGCCAGCGGTCTCCAGCGGGCGGCTGCCGCGGTGGTCGGCATCGCTGATCAGCGATACCACGCCGTCGGCGGGCTGACCATGCTCCGCCAGGAACCGCGTGGCCAATTCGGTCAGGCCGGGTTCATGCAGCGCGCCGCGCGCGTCGGCGGCGACCGCGCGCTGTGCCTGCGCCGACAGGATCAGGGATAGCGCGAAGTCGCCAGGCGCGGGCTCGCCGCCGGGCGCCTGGGCGGCCAAGTCCAGCAACAGGCCGGCCGCGGCTTCGCCGGGGACTTGGCCCTGTGGATTGGTGTTGGACATGAGCCGGCCGGCGGCGTCCCAGCGCTCAACGCGCGTGGCATCGATGTAGGAGTCGGCGACAGCGACCAGGCGCAGCGCGGCGCTGCGCGCGGTCAGCGGTTCCTGCGCCAGCTGGCGCAGCAGGCCGTCGCAGGCGAGTGCGTCTGGCGCGGCGTGCAGGCGCTGGACGATGCGGCTGGCCGGCCAGGCCGCGGCCGCGCGCGCCTGGTCCGCGGCATGGTCGCGCACGGCGTCGGGCCATTCGGCCGGCAGCAGCAATTCCAGCTGCAGCAGCGGCCAGGCTTCGTCGCGTTGCGGCTCGCCCTGATTCAGCACGATGCCGCGCGCCTCCTGCGACAGCGTCTCCACTACCTCCGCCAGCAGGGCGGTTGCGCGCAGGCGCTCTTCTTCGAGCGCGGCGGCCGGGGCGCCGGCTTCGCGCGCTGCCGCGCGCAGCGCATCGGTATCGAGTTGCGGCGCGCGCGCGCTGAAGACCGGAAAGCCCTGCGTGTTCTTGAAAGAGGGATCCAGGTCCGGACGCTGCTGCACAGCCAGCGCCGCGTGGATCGCGGCGGGCTCGCTGCCCGTCGCAGCACTGGCCGCGCTGGCCAGCACGCGCAGGCGCGCGGCCTCGGGTACGGGCTCGGCAGCCTGCGCGGCGCCGTCCTGCGCGGGTTGCGCCGGCGCGGCTCGCGCCTCGCGGCGCGCACGCATGATGCGTGCGCCGCCCCAGGCCGCGCCAATCAGCGCCAGCGGCAGCGCGAACAGATAGAGGCCGATGTCCACGCCCGTGGGCAGCGTGCGCGATTCCTGCCACCAGATGATGACGGCGAGCCAGACCACGCCGAAGACTAGGGCCAGCAGCAGCCCGGTTTTGAGTATGCGGGTCATCGATGCGATCTGACGTTTGCGGAGTTGATCATTGCGCGGCCTCGCCGTTGCGCCGCATGACGCCGGGTCGGCGCAGTTCGGTGTGGCCGAAGTCCATCATCTTCCAGCGGCCGCCCCAGGTCAGGCCGACGCGTTCGGCGGTTTCGCCAAACAGTTCGTAGCCGCGCATCGCCCAGGGGTCCTTTTCGGATACGACCACCTTGCCGTCGCGCAGGAAGGCGCTGTCCGCGGCCAAGCCGAACTGGTGGTAGCTCTGATAAGCGCCGGCATTGGTCACGTGCGAGCCCATCTTCGCGAGTTCCGCCTGGCGGTCCGGGCTGCGATAGCCTTCGATCAGCACCATCTCGTAGCCGTGCTCTTCGCGCATCACGCGGTATGCGGCCAGCAGGCGCTGGCGGTAATCGGCGTCCAGCAGGTTCCAGTCGCGGCTGGCGCCGCCCAGGTTGGGACGCACCAATTCCACTTCGCGCGTAGTGAAGACTTCAGGCGGCAGAGGGGGCGGCGGGACCAGTCTTTCGCCGGTCAACAACGCCTGTATGCGAGGGTCCGGACCAGCGGTCCGATCGTCGTAAACAAATGTGTGATTGTGTCGCATGACGAAAGCGAAAAGTGACGGAAGCAGCACGACCAGCAGGCCCGCGGCGATGTGCCAGCGGTAGGCCGAAAACGCGCCGCCAGCCTTTCCGACGCCCGTGCGCAGCGCCTGCGCCGAGCCGCCCACGGCCCCGCCGGCGTGACCCGCGCCGCGCGTCACACCCTGGCGTATCCCCTGCGCGAGCGCGCGCGCTCCCCGTGCTGCGGCCTCCCGCAGAGAGGGGAAGACGAACAACGCGGAGACGCCGATGGCGAGTAGAAAGTAGAGAGGCAGCAGGAGCAGCAAGGAGGTCCCTCAGTTACGAAGGCGTAATCTTTTGTTCTATTTGAGATTCAGGCAAGCGCTTGGACGTTGCAAAACGCGTCCGTGACTTAGAACTCGTAACAAGAAACGGTGATGCGGAAGAAGTCATCAGGTATTCTCGAACCCCTTGGTTACAGGGGTGCAGACCATCCCTGCAGACACGGGACTTCGCATGGCAGAAGACGAAAAAAGATCGCGATCACCGACCTCTGTTCCCAGCTTGCTCGCAGGACGCTCACCGTCACCGGATGAACGCGCGGCCTCGCGCATCCTCGCCGCGCTCGAGGGCCGCGCGCCGGATGCGGAGGTCAAGCACCTGGCGCCCAAGCGCCGTTCCCGCTTGCCGCAGGCCTTGCTGCTGTTGTTGCTGACAGGCGCCGCGGGCGCGGTGTTGTACAGCGTGTTCGATACGCCGCCGCTGCCTGTGCTCGCTGAATCCACCCCGCCGGCCGCGCAATCGGTGCCGCCCGCCGCCGTTGCGCCCACGCCGACTGCCCGAGTGGCCGCCGCCGATCCCGGCATGCAGCCTTCATCCGCGGCCGTCATCGAAGACCATCCCCTGGCGCAGTTGGGACGTCCCACTGCCGATGAGGAGCGCATGCCCGAGAATCCCCTGTCGGCGCTGGCTGTCACCGCCGCGCCGCCGCCTCGCGCCGCGGTGCAGGCGCAGGCCGCCGCACCCAAGGCGGCTGGGCCAACGGTGCAACGCGCGGAGCATGCCGCCAATGGCGGCGCGCGCACGAACACGCCGCAAACTTCGCCCAAGGCGCCGTCCCAGGCCGCGCCGCAGCGCGCCAAGACGCCGCGCAACGATTCCGACGCCGCGCTGCTGGCGGCACTGATGTCCTACGGCCTGCCGCCCGCATCGCCGCCCGGCACCAAGGTCTACAAGAACGACGGCGTCTTCGTCCGCGAACTGCCGGGCTCGCCCCTGGCGGCGCGCCTGGAGCAATGCCGCAAGCTGGGTTTCCTGGAAAGCGAGCAATGCCGCTTGCGCGTGTGTTCGGGCTATTGGGGCACTGCGCCCGAATGTCCCAATCCGCAAGCCCAGGTCGAACCCTGAGTCTTCAGAGAAGGTTTTTTCCTGCAATGGATCCGACTGCAACGCCCGGCCTGTTCAGTTCCGACGCCCGCCTCTACAGCCTGGAAGGCGAGGGCGCGCTCGCCTCGCTGCAGGTCGAGGGCTGGATCGCGCGCGAGGCCCTGTCGGGCATCGCCCAGACGCGCGTAGTCGCGCTGGCCGACAACGCCGGCCTGGACTTGCGCGACATGATCGGACGCCCCGTGACCTTGTGGACCACGCGCGCCGACGGCAGCCGGACGGGCCGTAGCGGCCTGATCCGCGAAGCCGAACTGCTGTCGGGCGACGCGGGCCTGGCGCGTTACCGCCTGACGGTCGCGCCCTGGCTGTGGCTGGCCACGCAGCAGCGCAACAGCCGCATGTTCGAGGCGCGCCCGATACTGGACATCATCGGCCACGTGCTGGGCGCGTACGAAGGCTATGTGCATCGCGTGGCGCCGGACGCGTCCGAAGCGCTCGCAGGGTTGGCGCCGCGCCCCTACACCACGCAGTACCGCGAAACCGATTACGCCTTCATCAGCCGCCTGCTGGCCGAAGCGGGACTGGGCTGGACGGTGGTCGAGGATCCCGAAGTCCCCGCGCGGCATGTGGCGCTGATCTTCGCCGACAGCCGTGGCTTGGCCGAGGACGCCGAGTCCGCGGGCGGCGGCGTGCGCTTTCATCGCGCCGCCGCGACCGAATCGCGCGACACCGTGCAGGCCCTGGCGCGCCAGTGGCGGCGCGGCCCGGACCGCGTCACTGTCCTGGGCTGGCACGGCGGCGGCAAGCGCGCGGTGGCGGCCGAGGCCTTGGCGCGTCCCGCCGATGGCGGCGAGGACGCCGGCCTGGAATGGTACGAGGTAGCCGGCCACGGCAGCTTTGCCGATGAGGCCGAAGCGCGGCGCCAGGCGACTTTGGCGATGGACGCCGTGCAGGCCGCTGCAGAGACCTTTGTCGGCCTGGGCGGCGTGCGTACCTTCCGTTCCGGCACGCGCTTCACCTTGCAGAACATGTCTCCGCTGGGCCCCGCCGCTGAAGAGGGCTTCGAACCCGCCTTCGCGCTGGACCGGGTCGAGCACGTCGGCATCAACAACCTGCCGCCCGAGACCCGCGCCTCGCTGGCACAGCGTCTGGGCGGGTTGGACGCGCATCTGGCGCTGGATGCCGAGGCGCCCGACGCGCCAGGCGCAGCGCGCGCGGGCGCCGATCCGGCGCGGCCCGACGCTGACGTGCTGGCGAAAGCACGCGAGGTCGGCTACGCCAACCGCTTCCAGGCGGTGCGTTGCGACCGTCCCTGGCGGCCGGCCCTGCCGCAGGCGCGCGGCGCGCGCCTGAGCGGCGCGCCTTCGGTCCATGGTGTGCACACGGCCATCGTCACGGACGCGGACGGCGCGGCGCAACCGCGGGAGCAGGACGAGATCCTGCGCAACAAGCGCGGCGACGTGCGCATCCGTTTCCATTGGCAGGCCGACGGCGCGGAGGGGCTGGCCAAGAGCCGCTGGGCCCGCGTGGCGCAGCGCCAATCGGGCGCAGGCATGGGCATGAGCTTCGTGCCCCGCATCGGCCAGGAGGTGCTGGTGCGCTTCCTGGACGATGACGTGGACCAGCCCATCGTCGTGGGTGCGCTGTACAACGGCCGCGGCGAGGGCGGCACGCCCGCCACGCCGGGCGGCCGCGACGGCGGCCAGGCCGACACCCAGGTCTACGCCGCCGCGCGCGATACCGCGCCCAGCGCCCAGGCGAACCTGGCGGGAGGCAACGCGCCCGCCTGGCATGGCGCGGCCGGCGGCGACGAAAACCACCGCAACGCCGCCGCGCTCAGCGGCTTCAAGAGCAAGGAGTTCGGCGGCTCGGGCTACAACCAGATCGTGTTCGACGACAGCGACGGACAACTGCGTTTGCAGATCAAGAGCAGCCAGGAAGCCAGTGAATTGAACCTGGGCCACCTGATCCATCAGGCTGGCAACTACCGCGGCGGCCTGCGCGGCCTGGGCGCCGAGTTGCGTACGGACGCTTACGGCGCCGTGCGCGGCGGCGCGGGCGTGCTGCTCAGCACCTACGCCGGGACCGGCGCCACCGCCGGCCCCGCAGGCGAAGCCGCGGGCTTGCAGGCGCTGGCCAGCCAGGCCGACCAGATGGCGCGTTCGCTGGACGGCGTGGTCGGCGCGCACCAGGGCCTGCGGCTGGCGAGTGCGCTCGGCTCCAGGGGGCCCGAAGCCAGTGTGCTGGATGATGGCAAGGCGCCGCTCGCGGCCATGCATCGTGCCGTGTCCGGCACCGTTGCGGGCGACAGCCTGGATGGCGCGCGCGGCGACGCCTCGGCCAAGCACACGCAGGCGGCCGACGGCAAGGTGCCGCACCTCACCGATCCGGTCGTGCTGATGGCCGCGCGCGCCGGCCTGGCGCAGGTCGCCGGCGAACACATGCAATACGCCGCCGGCGAGACCGTGCACTGGTCTGCCGGCAAGGACCAGAACCTGGCCGTGATGGGCGCGCTGCGCGTGCATACCGGGCAGGGCCTGGGCATCGTCGCCGGCCTGCAGCAGGGCGGCGCGGATTCCGGCCTGGACCTGATCTCCGCCACCGGCGACGTCCACGTTCAGGCCCAGCACGACATCCTGCGCGTGCAGGCGCAGAAGGACATCACCATCGGCAGCGCGCAGACCTCTGTCGAATACGCCGCGCCCAAGCGCATCCGCATCGCCACCGCGGCCGGCGCCAGCATCGTGCTGGAAGGCGGCAACATCACGGTGACCGCGCCGGGGCGGATCGATGTGAAGACGGGGAACAAGCAGTTTGCGGGCCCGGACCAGATGTCCTATGCCCTGCCCGTGTTCGTGCAGAGCGCGCCCGCACCGATGAAGCTGGCGCTGCGCCTGCAGGACATGCCGGGGGCGCACGGCATCGCGCCGGAAGGCGAGACTTGGCGCATCGTGAAGGTGCCTGCGGAACTGAACGTGGTTCAGCAGGGTGGGCGCATCAATCCCCAGGTGTTCGATTCCTCGGTGTGGTCCGAGGTCTTGGGCGAAGGGAAGACGCCCGCCAGCGGCGAACTCGACCTGTCGGAAGCGCAGCAGTACGCGGTCCACAGCGAAGTGATGGCGAATCCCGGCCGTGTGTGGCTGATCAGCGGCCTGACCGCGCAAGCCATGACACCGGCGCGCTGGACGACGACCTCGGAACAGGCGACGTCGGAGCGGATCCTCGATGCCCTGAATTTTGCGCGCAAGGGTTCGGAACTGGACACGGCGCACGCCGACTGGCTGTCCGAGCATGCCTTGGCCGACGGGTCGGCGCAGGGCATGGAGACGCTCAAACCCAAGACGAAGGCATAAGGCAGCCGCCCGCCGGCTTGCGTTCAAGAAAAAGGCCATGGATAAACTCGACATAGACCAGTACACCGCGCAGATCGTCCCGGACACGATGACGACGGTATCGGGCCAGTACTTCGACCTGAACCAGCCCTTCGCCATGCCGCGGTATGGCAACCGCTGCGAGTCCTACATCACCGGCCGGGACTACATGGCGGCCGTGGCGGCCGCGATCCGCGGGGCGCAAAGCTTCATCATGATCGCTGACTGGCAGATGGACTACGACGTGGAACTGGAGCGGCGCGGCGAGGAGGGCCATCCGGGGCGTTTGTCTTCGTTGCTGGCGGCCGCGATCGAGCGCGGGGTGCACGTTCGTATCCTGCTTTACGATTCGATCAGTATGGCTCTAGATACGCACGATGACACGACACAGGACATGTTGCATGGCTTGCCCAAGGGCAAGGGTTCTATCCGTGTCATGCTGCAATATGCCAATACGGGGCGGGTTCCTGCAACAAACACTTTTTTTTCCCATCATCAAAAGTTCGTGCTGGTGGACGGAAAAAAAGCATTTCTAGGCGGAATCGATCTGGCCTACGGCCGCTGGGAAACGCCGTCCTTCGATGTCGTCATCGACCCGAAGATACACGTGCTGAACGACGCGTACAACGCGCAGCTTGTGGCAGCCAGGAAGCCGACCCAGTCAGAACTGGACCTCACCCGGGCCTCAGGGGGACTGCCGGGATTTGAGCCTCCGTTGGGCGGAACTCTGCTCGATCCCTTGCGGCAGCCGCGGGAGCCATGGGAAGACGTGGCCATGAAAGTCGAGGGACCAGCGGCCTTCGACGTTTTTCTGAACTTCGTGTTGCGTTGGAACAGCTTCGCGCGCGCGGGTACCAATGTGTTCGATCCAAGCATGGATGCGAGTTGGTTCGACCGGGCGAAAGGGTCTCAGCATTTGCTTGATCCGCAGACGCGCGGCAGCGGCAATGCCACGGTGCAGATATGCCGTTCGGCCTCGTCGCAACAGTTGCAGGATGAACTGAAACTCTGGGGCGACAATTACAAGTACGTCAACGACGACTGGAAGACTCCCAACCCGAAGCGCCGCAAGATAGTTCAGGCCGCCCGGGCGAAGTGGGCGGCCAACCATCAGACCAGCATCCGGGATGCGATGGTCAACAGCATCCGGTCGGCGCAGGCCTACATCTACATCGAGAATCAGTTCTTCATTTCCGATTGCGGGGTGGATCAGCTCGGCAAGAAAACTTCGCCGGGGACGAATCCCATCATTCCGGAACTGGCCAATGCGATAGGGGCAGCCATCTATGCGGACCGGCCCTTCCATGTGTGGCTGGTACTGCCCGAGCATCCGGAAGGCCTGTTGGAAGAGCCGGCGACCCTCTCCCAGACGTGGTGGGCGCTACAGGGCGTCAAGCGCGCGCGCAACAGCCTGGTGCATCGAATCAACGCCACGCTGTACGCCAAGCACAGCAAGACCAGGAAGGTGGCTCAGCCAGCCCAGACGAACGCGGACATAGCTGTTGCGCTTGCCAATTGGGGCATGGCGGACGAATGGCGCAAGTACCTGACGGTGTTGAATCTGCGGAATTACGGTTCGACACGTCTGGGTGTTGTTACGGAGATGGTCTACGTACACAGCAAGCTGACCATCGTCGACGATGCGGTCGCCATCATCGGCAGCGCGAATATCAACGATCGCAGCCTGAACGGGAACGGCGATACCGAACTGGCCGCCGTGGTAGTGGACGACGACGGGGCTGCGATGACCGACGTTGGCGCTGGCGTGAGAGTCGTGACGCGGAAATTCGCCCGAGACCTGCGCATGAAGCTCTGGCGCAAGCACTTTGGCATGATGGTCGAGAGCGGCTCGACGGGCGTCCAGAAAGCCGGCGGGGTACCGCAAGGAATCAGCCTGGAGAGACCTTTGGATCCCTCCTGCATCCAGGCTTTGCAGAGGCTCGCACACGATAACCGTGAGGCATACAGCGCTGTTTTCCGGCATACGCCTCGCAACAGTTTCCGCAAGCTCCTGGATGGACGGAAAGCATTCCCTCCGATCTATACACAGGTCAAGAAGTACGAGGTGAATGGCGTTCCAATCGGCAATGTCGGGCCGGACGGCAAGCTGCGTGATGGCTATATTCTGGTCGACGGTCCGCCCTCTGGGAAATACGATTTCACCAAGTTGCCTGATTTGCAGCCGACGTACATGGCGAATTCAGAGCATAAGATCGAACAGGCAATTGCCTATTTGCGTTCCAAAGTTAAAGGGTTTTTCGTTGAAATGCCCTTGGCGTGGGGAGCTGGCGAAGGCGATACGCCGAAGCCGCCGGGACGCGTCCTGGATAGCGTCATTGCGGAGCAGACGAATAAGCCTAAGGAAGATATTCTTGAAAACAAGAGAGAAGAACAGGCCGCATGATGAGGTTCTTGTTCGCAGTGCGGCAATGGGTGCCGCCAGTTGACGCCCTAGGAGACAAGTCGTGCGTGAGTTCTTGATCTGGGCTGCCGATATGGCGTTTCAGACCGCGTACGCCCTGGTGTACGTGCTCCCGCTAGTCTGCGTCGTGGGGATTGCGGTTCATGTCTGGCCGCGTCGCTTCGGCGTGTTGGGATCGTCGGCCTCGCGTACGGGCCTCGCGATAGTCATGGCGGCCGTATGGCTGTTGGCAATCGTGGGAACTTTTCTGCTCTTCTATGTTTCGCGGAGCTACTCCCGGGAGCATGGTTTCGTCCTGATCGCTTTTCTTGCCTATATGGCGCCGTCGCTGGTCTTGTCTCTGATCGGATTGATCGTCCGATACAAGACTCGCGCGAGAGGCGAAGAGGATGATTGACGTTCCGCTTACGTTGCTAAAGGCGGGAGAGACCTTCGCCACGGAAACGATATCGTTGCTGCCCGTGGTATGGGTCATCGGCTTGCTATTGTGTATCGAGTCCGACTTGCCATTGTTGCGTTCGACGACCTGGCGTCTTTTGCGGAATGTGATCGTGGCGCTGATGGCGCTGTTTCTGGTGTACGTAGTTGTCTACGCAATATACGGTTCGGCAGTGGCTGTTTATTTCGACGATCACGGGTTTACGAACCTTACTCTACGCACCTTGTCCACGATGTGGGTGTCGATCGTCCTGGCATTGGCAGGAGTTGTGCTGTGGATTCATCGTCGATCCAGGCAGAACTCATGACGCCGTGCTCCAGTCCCCGCTGCCGCTCGGATTGCCCTATCATCTGGGGCCATCGCTGATCCTGTCGCTGATCGGCCCGACACTGCGCCACAGATTGCGCTGAGAGCATCGGTTCTAGCCCAGGGAGAAGAATTTGCGCGCGGTCCTTGCTGCGATTGCCGAGTCTGGCATGTTGATGGCCCAGTCGACGGCCTACCTGGTGCCGGCGGCGGGCGTCCTGGCGCTGATCATCTGCCGGTGGCCCCAGCATTTTGGCCGGCTGGGGACGCGGTCCTTCAGACGCGGGATATCGGCTGGAATGCTGGCCGTCTGGGTTTTTGCGCTGGCCCTGTTGGGTATGTTCTATTGGCTGGCGACCAACCATGACAGCGGCTACGAGTTCCCGCTGCTTGGGCTGATGCCGTACATGAGCCCGTCTCTACTTACCGCCTTGATCGTCCTGCTGGTCCATCGGAGAATGGCGAAGCGGGAGCGCGGCCATGAATGAGGTATATCCCGCCAATGTCCTGCAGTCCGGCGAGTTGCTGGCCTGGGGGATTTTCCAGATAGTTCCGCTCTGGTGGGGCGCTGGAATCCTGCTGTGCGTGGAGTCCAACCTTCCGGGGCTGTCGCCCAGAGCGTGGCGCGCCGTGCGCGATGCCACGATTGCGCTGATGGCGGTGTTTCTGCTGGCTTGCATTGCGTATGCCATCTTCGGCTATGGCGTCGCCGCCCAGTTCGATAAGCCGGAGTATTTCGACAAGGCGCTGGAAGCCTTGCGCTTGCTGTCCCTGTCGATGGGAATGGCGGTGTTCGGGCTGGCGTTGCGCGCGCGTATCGGGCGCCGCGCCCTTCGCCACAGCGGCTAAAATCCCGCCATGCTTCCGCCCCAAGTCCTCGTTGCCCTTTTCGTCCTGCTGCTGGCCGTCGTCATTCCGCTGTTCGCCGTGACCATCCAGCTGAGCCGTTACATCCATTGGTCCTTCTGGGCCGACAAAGCCACGCGCGGCGAGCGGCCGCATTTCACGGGACCGGTGCTGGCGCTGGTCTTCAGTACCCTGGCTGCCAGCGACTTCGTGGGCTACGAACCCTTTCTGACGATCTCGGCGATGAACCCGGTGCCGATCGAGGCCAGGGCTTACTTCACCGTTGCGATGCTGGCGCTGGCCGTCTGGTGCTGGGCTTATGGGCGGTCGATCCGGGACCGCGTGCTGCGCATGATCGGGGTCCGCGCTTCTTAGCCGCCGGCCAGGTTCGACGCATGATCTCGATCTACGATCTTCTTGCGTTTGGGGCCCTGGCATTGGCCATCTGCGTGCCGTTCGCCGCGACGGCGATACAAC
This sequence comes from Achromobacter sp. D7-1, assembly GCF_059760445.1. Lineage (NCBI taxonomy): Bacteria > Pseudomonadati > Pseudomonadota > Betaproteobacteria > Burkholderiales > Alcaligenaceae > Achromobacter > Achromobacter sp. D7-1. The sequence goes on from NZ_JCBAMT010000100.1 coordinate 19,285, forward strand.
TTATCCGCCTGCTCTGGTTCGTCACGGGCGAGAAGGAGACGAGCGGCACGCGTCCGCGCTTTACGGGACTGGTGCTGGCGATGTTTTTCAGTTCGCTTGCGGCTACCGAGCTCCTGTCGGTGGAGCCTTTCCTGACCTTGTCCCACCTCAATCCCGTGCCGCAGCAGCACCGGGTGGAATTCATGATCGCGATGCTGGCGCTGGCCCTTGCGGGCTGGATATGGGGCGGTGCGATCTGGAACCGCCCGCGCCGCCAGTCTGGCGGCTGAGGTAGCTGCCGCAAACAGGCCGCTTACTTCGCCGCCTGCACTTCGATCTTCACCGTATTCGAGCGCACGCCGTTCGATTCGATATACACCTCGTAGACCGCCGGGTCCTTCGGCAGCTGCACCTGCGCCGCCAGGTCGGTGCTGAACTGCGTGCCGACGCTGATGCCCGGGCTGATGGGGATGCCCTTGGGCGGACGCGAGCTGGGGATTTCGTCCACCTCCATGCCGGGCCGCTTGCGCGGCTTGTATTCGTAGGCCACGCCTTCGTAGACCGCCTTGGTCTGCGTATTGACGGCGACGAAACGCGGCAGCTTCTGGTTCTGCGATACGGGAATGATGCCTTGCGCGCAGACCGGGATGACCAGCGCGCCGGAGGCCTGCGGCCGCACGCGCGCGGGCGCGGCGATGTTGAGCTGGTCGTCGCTGCCATGGTTGGGCGGGATGCAGGCGTGGTCGTTCACCGTGCCGATGGGGGCGGTGGCGAACGAGGGCGGATCGATCCAGTCGGTGTTCATCGTGGTCTTCTGGGTATGAGGGGTGGGGCGCGCGGCCGTGGCGGCGACCGGCGCGGCCATGGCCATCGCGGCCGCGAGCAGCAGGGCCAGTGCCGGCGCCAGGCGGCGCCGCGCGTCAGAACGAGGGCCAGCCATTGGACATGTCCGTCTTGCGTACGGCCTGGGCGCAGCTGGCGCAGAAGCGGATGCTGACGCAGTCGCCGCCGAACATGACGCAGGAGCCGGTGTGGCTGGGATCGGCCTGGCTGGCGGGCAGGCCGAAGTGGCAGTGGTTGCCGAACTGGGAATAGAAATACGGACCCTTGTCGAGTTTGGACGAGTCCATTTCGGCTTCGTCCGGGTGGGCCCGAGCCCACTCGGGCCCGCTGGGTGTCATGCCGATCAGGTGGCCGATCTCGTGTACCAGCGTCTGCTGCAGATAATCCAGCGTGTTGGGTTCCCAGGGGCTCATCGCCGCCACGCCAAGGAGGTTGGTGCCGGGGAATGCCACGCCGCCCGCGGAGCTTTCCATCAAGCGGACCTTCAGGATGATCTTGCCCGAGGTCGGCACGGGAACCAGGCCCGCCATGCGGATGTTGAGGGCGTGGCAGGCCTTGGGATTCGCCGGGTCGTAAGGCACCGGGGTCAGGCGGTCCTTGGGTATGGCGACCTGCCTGAGGCCGGCCGCGGGGTCGGTGTACTCGAACAGGCATTCGACGTACCAGTCCACGCCGGGCTCGATGTGATACCACAGGAAGCTGAGGTTGCCGTCGGCGCCGACGAACTGCACCTGCTTGTCGCCCGCGCCGGGACCGGCCGAGGCTTGCACGTAAATGGGCTGGACGGGCAGCATCGAGGCCAGCCGGTCGATGTGGCAGACGACCAGCGTATAGGGCTCGTGGTCCGGGCCCTGCGACCCTGGGTAGACGGAGGCGGCCAGCCGGCGCAGGCGTTCATAGCCGTCGTCCGTGAACACGTCCATGTTGGCGTCGCCGCGCGTGCTGACGGGCGGCAATTGCACGACGTCCACGCCGTGCCGCGCGTATTCCGTCGCGGTCGGCTGGAAGCCGTGGCGGCGCGCCAGCGTCTCGGGGCCGGGCAGCATGATCTCCTGGATATACAGGCGGCGGGCGGTTTCGACCTGTTCCGTGGAGATGATCTGGTTCTTGTCGTTCACCACCTCGAACGTATAAGTGTTCAGGCCGGCGGCGGGCAGGGTGATGTTGTCGACCACCTTGGTGCCGTCGGCGTCGGTCACGTAGCTGTAGGAGCGCTGGTTGGGTTCGCGATACAGCGGCTGGCGGCTTTGCTCGCGCGCGGAGTACACCGCATTGCCCGGACGCGGGCTGACCTTGACGCTGAAGCGATGCTGGCCGCCCTTGTTGAAGCGCACGCGGATCCTGGGCTTGTTGGTCTGGCGGTCCAGGCTGTCGAGCGCCTGGCCGTCGTTCCAGACCTCGTCCTCTTCCCGCAGGTTGACGTACTGGAGCTTGGCGCCGCTCCTGGCCCGGTAGGCGGACGGCGTGGGCGCGCCGGCATCCGGCGTCCCGGCCGGGGCGGCGCCGCCTGCATCCTGGCCGCCGGGCGCGCCCGCAGGCTTGGCGACGGGGCCGGGCAAGCTGACGCCGGCCATTTCCATGACCCGCTTGGCCATCGCCGGATAGGGCGAGTTGGCCACCGCGGGGATGTTCATGATCGCCTCCGCCACCTTGGGCAGCGTGACGTTGGAGATCGTGGGCGATTGCAGGATGGCGCCGACCACGGACGGAATCGCGGAGTCGGTCAGGCCCGGCGTGCTGAGGATCGCGCCCGCCACCGCCGGCAGATTGCCCTGGTTGACGTCGGGCATGGTCAGCAGCGAGTTCACGGCCGTGCTCAGCGCGGCGGGACGGCCGCCCATGGCGCCCATGGCCTGGGTCATGACCGGGCCGATGGCGGATCCCACGCCGCCGCTGCCGGCCGCAGTCAGACTGGAGGCGGCGCCCAGCGCGGAGGCGGCGGTGGCGTTGCCCATTGCCGTGGCGGCGCCGGAAGCGCCCGACAGCACGCCCGAGGCGGATGGACCGGCGCCCGCGGCCGGCGTGGCGAGGCTGGACGCCTGCGAGGCCAGGTCCGACGCCTGCGACGCCATGCCTCCGGCCTTGGACACGGCGCCTGCCGCGTCGGTCAGCGCCTGGGGCATGGATACGGCGCCGGCCAGCGCGTCGCCTGCGCCCTGCGTCATGGTGGATAGGCCGCCATCCATCAGCGATGGCGTTGCCATGCTGGCCAGGGATTGCGTGGCGCTGCCTGCCGCCGAAGCCGCGGCGCCGTTTGCGAACGAGGGCGCCACATTTTGCATGGCGGTCTTGGCCATGCCGCCGGCCTTGGTCATGGCGCCGGACATCAGGTCCGAGCCGGCATCGCTCGCGGCCTTGAGGGTCTTGCCGGCCATCGCGCCCAATTCCTGTACGGGCTTGAGCGCTTCGCCGGCCAGGGTCTTGGCCTGGTTCAGCATGCCCGACGCGCCCTCGGCTGCGGCCGACAGGCCCTTGGATGCGGCAGTCGCGCCGCTCGCAAGCGCGGCGCCCGCGCTGCCAAGCACGGAGCCTTGCGTATCTGCCGCCGCAGCCGCCGTGGGG
>NZ_JCBAMT010000101.1:0-22611 GCF_059760445.1 Achromobacter sp. D7-1
TGGCGCCAAGCGCGCTCCAGGGCGTTTTTCATGGGGCGAACAGGCCGCCTGCGCCGCTCACTGCCCCCCCATGAACTCCTCCAGCGTGCCGGGCTGCGGAGCGGGACGCGGGGTGTGCTTGGCGCCCGTCGGCTTGCCCGACGCGTCTATGGGCTCGATCTTGGGATCGTCCCAACTGCCGGTGACGGCGTATTCCATGGTCATGGCCCGCGCCAGCGGCTGCTTCAGCAGCCACTGCGTCACGAATGCGCCCAGTCCGATCAACGGATTGACCGCCAGCGCCGTCACCATGGCCGCGCCGCTGGCGTCCAGGTTGGGAATCACCACGGCCTTCATGTCCCAGCGCTCGCGGATGATGTTGACGCCACCCGCCAGCACGATCGCGGCAACGGGGCCGTTGATCTTGTAGCCCTCGGTCGAGGCCGTGCCATCGGCCAGCTTGACCTTGCCGCGGATGGTGTCAAAAGGGAACCCGTCGCGCAGCAGATTGGTGGGGTTCACGTCCAGCCGCGCCAGCCGCTGCAGCGATTGCAGGGACAACAGCTCCAGCAGGCGCGCGGTGCGCGAGTTCACGTGCATGAAGCGGCCCTTGTCCAGGCTGACGTCGACCTCGCCGGTCAGGTCCTCGATCTTGTGGGTCCACGGCAGATTGCGCCAGGTAGCCTTGCCCTGCATCGTGCCCTTGCCGCCCGACACCACCTTCTCGAAACCGATGCGGTCCAGGAACTTGCCCACGTCTTCGAACTTGACCGAGGCGTCCACGGTCAGGCCGCGGCTCTGGCCTTCCAGGCCCCAATTGCCGGTGGCGTTGAGCGAGGCCGCGTCATTGACGATGGACAGCTTGTCCAGGCGCCATTGGCGGCCGCGTTCAAGATTCGTGCCCTGCACCTGGAGTTCGCCCACACTCTTGCCGTACAGCAGGAACTCCTTGGCTTGCAGATCGATCGCCGGGATGTCGGACAGGTCGTTGCCAGAGGACAACGCCTCGTCCGCCTTGTTGCTGTCGCCCTCGCCGCCCAGCGACAGGTGCTTCAGGCGGGCGGTGATCTGGCCGGCGATGGCGCCGGAAGCCTCGCGCCATTCCAGCGAACCCGTGGCCTGCTTGGATTGCAGGTCCACGCGCCACTGCGCCGGCCCCGGCCGGGTCGCGTACAGCGTCAGGTCGTTCAGGGTAAAGCCGCCCGTGCGCAGGACACCGGCCGCCAGGCTGATGCGCTCAGCCGCGGGCAGCATGGGCTTGGGCGCCGCCTTGCCCTTGCCGGCAGGAGCGCTGAAGCCATCGGACACCTTTTCCCAGGCGTCCATGTCCAGTTCGGGCAGGCTGGCGTTCAGGCTGAAGCCGCGTTCCGGCAGGCTTGCCGGACGGTTGATGCCCAGCGCGCCACGCGCGAAATAGGATGGCGTTCCTTCTGACGGCGCCCGTTCGAACAGGGCGTTGACGGCATCGCCCAGGCTGGCGGTAAGCCAGCGCCGGTTCTGCGCCCCGCGGTCTTGCGCGGGCGACCATTGCACCTTCAGCAACTGGGAAGCCTGGGCCGGCTTGCCCACCGGAGCGGGCATGTCGATGGCCATGCCCACCAGGTCGGATTCGACGGAGATGTCCACCGCGCCGCCGCGCTGATAGCCCACCTTGCCCTTATAAGCGGCCTTGCCCGAAAACCGCGCCATGGACGGCGTGTTGCTCAATTGGGTCAGCGCCGGCCCGGCCAACGTACCCTCGAAGCGCAGCGCGTCCGTGCTCTGGGCCAGGCGCCCGTAGATCCGCGCCGGGCCGCCCAGGAATTGGGCCCGCAGTTCCTTGGCTTCCACGCCCTTCTCCGAAAACGCCAGGTCGCCGTGCATCTGGCTGAGCAGGGGCATTTCGGGCATGAAGGTGAACGTGTTGCCCGCGAACAGGATATTTCCCTGGACCTGGGTGTCATCGGTATTCAGCAAGGGCACCTTGAGCTTGAGCCCCACCCGCCAGTCGCCGGTTCCGCGCGCCTCTTCGAGGGCCCCATCCAGCAATCCGCCCAAGGGCGAATTGGCCGCCAGCGCCAGATACGCCGGCACCGTGCCGGCAGTCTCGCCAGTGAGCAGCAATTCGGAGTTTTCCTCCATATTGGGAATGGTGGCGGAAACTGCCCCCAACGTCACGGTCTGTCCCGGCCCCGTCTGGGCGGTCGCACCGCCGGGGCTGTCCAAGGTCAGGCTGACCTTGTCGATGCGGAAATTGCCAGACAGGTTTTCCAGCATCGGCCAGCCCTTGCGGCGTTCGTGCGCGGGCGCGTAATCGACCTTGGCCCCGCTGAACGCGCCGGCAATCACGAATTCGCCCTGAGACGCCGGATTGGCATAGGGGAAGTCATCGAGATCGCCCTTGAGCGTGATGGACGCGGACTGCATTTCGCCGGCAGGCAAGCCGATGGCCAGCCATTCGCGGGCATCGGCGTTGACCTCCAAGGGCAGGTAGCGATGGATGGCGGACATGGAGCCGCGCGCCATCACGCCGCGCATGTCGACGCTGCCCGCCGCGGTCTTGCCCTCGCGCCGCCATTGCCCTTGCAAGCGCAGGTCGATGTCATCGTTGACCAGTTGCAGTTGGCCGACGTCCACGAACCAGTGCTCGGCGTCCGGTCCCTTCACGCTGGCGTCCAGCGCCACTTCACGCGCCGCCAGCGTGGGCTGCTCGAAGATGCCCGGCAAGTGCACGCCCAGTTGCTCGGCCTTGCCGCTGACCGACACCGCGGGAGCCCCGGGGCTGCGCGCCAGGGGCACGCCGTCCAATTGAATGAAGTCGCCCGGCAAGCCCTGGATACGGACCTGGGCGTAACCAGCCTTGAAGCCAGGGGCTTGCGCGCCTTGCGGCGTCGCCGTCCATTGCAGGCCGCGCGCCGCGGCGTCCGCGGTCAGATCGGTAAACTTGCCGCGTTCCAGCTGCAGCCATGCACGACCGCTCAAGCGGCCCGCCACTGCCGGAACCTCGAACCACGGCTGCCATGCCAGCGGCTCCACGTCGTCCAGCTGAGCATATAGCTGACCGCCCCAGTTGCCGGGATTGGCCGCGTTCACGGTGAACAGGCTGCGGTTGAATTCGCCGCGCAGCTCCACGTTGCGAGCCAGCGCCCCATCCGCCGCGGCCTTGAGCACGAAGCGGTGCGACAGGCTGCCGTTGCGCGCCAGTAGATCGACGCTGGTAAGCGTCAACTCCGGCGCCCCGCGCAATTCGTCCTGCCAGCGTATGGTGGCACCGCGGATCCGCAGCTCGCGCTGCGCGCTCAGCCAGCGCAGGGCCGGATGGTCCAGGTCCGAACGCTGGTCGCTGGCATTCAAGTCGATGTCCTGGCCCGCCACCCATAAGTGATTGGCCGGATCGCGCCGCAAGGTGAGCTCAGGCCGTTCGACCTGCAACCGCAGCAGCTTGGGCGACAAAGTCAAAATGCTGCGCCAGGCGAGCACCGCCGACACCGAGGGCAAGGACAGCACGGGATCGACCTCGTCGTCGTAGACTTGGACGGAGGTAAGGTCGAGTTTGGGATTCAGGCCATGCCAGTTCGCCTGGATGGAGCCGATGGTCACGCGGGAGCCCAGCGCCTGGCTGGCGTAGGCTTCGATCTGGGGACGCCATTGGTCCACGCGCGGCAGGACCCAATAACGGACGCCCAGCAGTCCGAGGGCCACGACGCCATAGATGGTCAGCACGGCCCAGAAAACCCAGCAGAGCACTTTTTTTGAAACAGACACGGATCGGTGGGCAGGAAAATATGTCTTGCGGTATCGTCCCCACTTATACCTGAAACGCGCCTATTCTGCCGCCCCTTTCGCCATGTCCACGCCCGCCCCCACACTTGCCCCCGCCCTCGCCTGGTCTGGCCATCTGCGCCGCCGACTGGATGCCCACCCGGATCTGGCCGCCTGGCTGGACGATGCCGTGCGCGAACCCGTGACGCCCGCGCAGATCGCGCGCTGGCAAGCCGAGTTGGCCGGACCGCAGGCAGGCGGCGCGCTGCCGGTCGATGTCTGCCGCATGGCGCTGCGCAAGCTGCGCGAGCGGGTCTTCAACACGCTCATCGTGCGCGACCTGACCGGCCAGGCCGATCTGGAGGAAGTCGTCGGCGCCATGACCGCGCTGGCCGACACCGCCGTGGCCGCGGCCTATCGCAGCGTGGCGGCGGATCTCGCCGCGGTGCATGGCGTGCCGCGGGATCCGGCTACCGGCAAGCCGCAGGAAATGCTGATCGTGGGCATGGGCAAGCTGGGCGGCTGCGAGCTGAATGTCTCGTCCGACATCGACCTGATCATGCTGTACGGCGAAGAAGGCGAAACCGACGGCCCGCGCCGCATCAGCCATCACGAGTTCTACGGCCGCCTGACGCGGCGCATGATGCCCGTGCTGTCGGAAGTGGACGCCAACGGCCAGGTGTTCCGCACCGACCTGCGGCTGCGCCCCGACGGCGACGCCGGTCCCCTGGCCTGGAGCCTGGATGCGCTGGAGCATTACCTGATCGGCCAGGGCCGCGAATGGGAACGCTACGCCTGGCTCAAGGCGCGCCTGATACCGGCCCAGGCCTTCGAAGGCAGCGACAGCGCCGCCCAGGCGCGCCAACTGGAAAGCCTGCGCGTGCCCTTCGTCTACCGCAAGTATTTCGACTTCGACGCGCTCTCGGCCCTGCGCGCCCTGCGCGAACGCATCCGCCAGGACTGGCAGCGGCGCGCCAGCGCGCGCAATGGCATCGACAGCGCCAACAATATCAAGCTGGGCGATGGCGGCATCCGCGAAATCGAATTCGTGGTGCAGTTGGCGCAACTGATCCGCGGCGGCCGCATGCCCGCGCTGCAAAAGCGCGGCCTGCTGGAAGCGCTGCATGCGGAAAGCGCCGCCGGCCTGGTGCCCGAGGACGACGCGCGCCGGCTCGAAGAGGCCTACCGCTACCTGCGCCGCACCGAGCATGCCCTGCAATACCGCGAGGATGCCCAGACCCATCTGCTGCCGGGCGACCCCGAGTTGCGCGGCGCCCTGGCCGCGGCCCTGGGCATGAGCCCCGAGGACTTCGAAAGCACGCTGGCCGGGCACCGGCAATTCGTCTCGCAAACCTTCCGCAACGTGTTCCGCCTGGTGGGCATGGGCGACGCCGAAGTGCCGGCACCCGCACCCGGCACCACCGACCCCGGGTCCGGCCCGGACGAACCCGACAGCAGCTGCGAACTGGCCGAACAGATCAGCCAGGCCTTCGGCGACGACGCGCAAGACCTGTTGCGCCGTACCGAAACGCTGCTGGGCAGCCACCGCGTGCGCAGTCTGCCCGAGAGCAGCCGCAAGCGCATGGACGCCTTGCTACCGGCGGCGCTGCGCGCCGCCCTGCGAACTCCGGCACCGCTGCAGGCCACGGTGCGCCTGTTTGACCTGATCGAAAAGATCGCTCAGCGCAGCGCCTACCTGGCGCTGTTGGCCGAGTACCCCGACACCCTGGCGCGCGTGGCGCGCATGGTCGCCGCCAGCCCCTGGGCCGCGCAATACCTGACCCAGCACCCCTTGCTGCTGGACAGCCTGATCGACTGGCGCACCCTGTTCGAGCCGCTGGACTTCGCCCAGATCGCGCGTCAGCTGAGCGCGGACCTGGACGCTTGCCGACTGCCCGACGGCGACCCGGACATCGAACGCCAGATGAACCTGATGCGCGACATGCAGCGCCAAGCCAGTTTCCAGTTGCTGGCGCAAGATCTGGAAGGCGAACTCACCGTGGAAAAGCTGGCCGACCAGCTATCCGCGCTGGCCGACCTGTTGCTGACCGAGACCATCCGCCGCACCTGGCCGCTGGTCAACAAGGCCGAGGGCGCCGAGCCGCGCTTCGCCGTCATTGCCTATGGCAAGCTGGGCGGCAAGGAACTGGGCTACGCCTCGGACCTGGACCTGGTGTTCCTGTTCGACGACCCTCGCGAGGACGCCGCCGAGGTCTACGCCAAGCTCGGCCGGCGCATGACGTCGTGGCTCTCGACCATGACGTCCTCCGGCCGGCTGTACGAAGTCGACCTGCGCCTGCGGCCGGACGGCGACGCCGGCCTGCTGGCGGTCTCGGTGGAAGCATTCGAGCAGTACCAGCACAAGCACGCCTGGGCCTGGGAGCACCAGGCGCTGACCCGCGCCCGCTACGCCTCGGGTGACGCCAGCGTCGGCGCTCGTTTCGAACAGATCCGCGAGGACATGCTGGTGCTGCCGCGCGACGCCGCCAAGCTGCGCGAGGAAGTGCTGGCGATGCGCGAAAAAATCAACGCGGGCCACCCCAACACCGGCCCGCTGTTCGACCTGAAGCATGACCGCGGCGGCATGGTGGACGTGGAATTCGTCACGCAATACCTGGTGCTATGCCACTCGGCCACCCACCCGGTGCTGGTGCGCAACCTGGGCAATATCGCATTGCTGCGCCTGTCGGGCGAAGCGGGCCTGATTTCGCCTGAGCTGGCGGCCCGCGCCGGCGACGCCTACCGCACGCTGCGCCGGGCCCAGCACCAGATGCGCCTGCAGGGTGTGGAAAAGGCGCGTGTCCCGCAGGATCAGCTACAGGAAGAACGCGCCGCCGTGCGCGAACTCTGGACGGCGGTGCTGGGCTGAACACGTTGGGGGGACAGAGCATCGCTAGTTTGCGGCAACTCAGCGTAAAATAAGGAGTTTTCCGCCTTATTTGTTGCTCGCAAGCCATGTCTGAACTCGTGCGCCCCAAACTCGACCTGCCCGCCGGCCGCAGCAAAGTGCTGATGCACTCCTGCTGCGCGCCCTGTTCCGGCGAAGTCATGGAAGCGATGACCGCCTCGGGCATCGACTACGCCATCTACTTCTACAACCCGAACATCCATCCGGTCAAAGAGTACGAAATCCGCAAGCAGGAGAACATCCGCTTCGCCGAGCAGCACGGCATCGAATTCATCGACGCCGACTACGACATGGACAACTGGTTCGACCGCGTCAAAGGCATGGAAAACGCCCCCGAACGCGGCGAACGCTGCACGGCCTGTTTCGACATGCGCTTCGAACGCACCGCGCTCTACGCGCACGAGCATGGTTTCGACACCATCACCAGCTCGCTGGGCATCTCGCGCTGGAAGGACATGAACCAGATCAATGGCTGCGGCGAACGCGCCGCGGCGCGCTACGACGACCTGGTCTACTGGACCTACAACTGGCGCAAGGGCGGCGGTTCCGCCCGCATGATCGAAATCAGCAAGCGCGAGAACTTCTACCAGCAGGAATACTGCGGCTGCGTCTATTCGCTGCGCGACACCAACCGCCACCGCCGCTCGCAGGGCCGCGAACGCATCCACATCGGCGTGAAGTTCTACGGCAAGGAAGACCTGATCAACGAGGAACAGCTCTGATCAAGCCGTGTGCCCATGGCGCCGGTACTCCGACGGCGACGCGCCGAAACGCTTGCGGAACGCGTGGCTGAAACGCGCCGCATCTGAGAACCCGAATCTGTAGGCGATGTCGCCTATCGGCCGCGCCGCCTGGGCCGGGTCGCGCAGCGTATCGCGGCAACGCTCCAGCCGCGCGCTGAGGATGAAGTCGGCCGGAGTCGTGGAAGCCTGCGCGAACAGGTTGTAGAGGTAACGGCGCGACATCCGGAAGGCCGCAGCTGCGGCTGCCGGCGACAGCGCCGGATCATGCAGGTTTTCAAGTATGTGCTGCTGCACCCGGCGCAATTGCGCCTGCCGCAGTTCGGCCTGGTCGTGTTCGGCTTGCCCCCCTGCCCGCTCGCTGATGTCCAACCCCATCATCTGCAGCACCGCGTTGGCGGCATCGCGCGAGGCGCTTTCGGACAGGTGCGCGTGCTCGGTCAGCGCTACGCGCAGCAGATCCATCGCCATGCGCCCGCAACCCTGGCGCGCACTGAAGCTGCGCGCCACGGCATTCTGCATGAACGACTGCCAGGCGTCGAAATACTTGCCGGGCACCTGCATCACCAGGAAGTGCGCGCCATCGTCGACTTCGACCTCGTACGGCCGGGTGGTGTCGTAGATGCTCCATTCGCCCGGCACCAGCAAGGCGCTGCGTCCCGACTGGCGGATTTCGCTGCGGCCCGCGAGCTGCAGCGTCACCTTGTATCCTGGCGTCTCGGAACGATCGGCCAGCAGCTTGCTGCGGCGTACGCGTTGGGCGCTGCTGCGCATTTCGCAAACCTGCATCCAGCCCAGCGAGTCCACCGCCACGCTGTTGCGGAAACGGGCCGGAAACACCGCGGAGACTTCCAGGGGAACGAAGGTATCGCTGACATTTTCCTGCCAGCTTGCGCAGTCCAGGAAATGCCTGGGCTCGCTGCGCAAAAGGGATGGGGACATGGCGGCTCCGAGCCTTTCTGCCTGGGCGGCAAGCCCGACAGCACAGCTACAGCGTTGAATGAAATGCTGCCTCTTTCTAGCACCGGCCGGCGCGAGGGAGTATCGGTGACAACCCCTAAATTTCAGGCCCGCTAGGGTTTTCTGTCGCTGCCATAGGAATAATCGGCCAAGGGCAAGCCCAGTCCCGCCAAGGCCTGCGCCAATCCGTGGCGCACCGGCACCACGTCCTCGTAACGGCGCGGACGCACCTGCGCCACCTCCTGTTCGGTGTAGGGACGGAAGTTCTCCGGCAATTGCGCGGGGCTGAATTCCTCCACGATCCAATTCAGCACGGCCGCGAGCTCGGCATTGTTCAGCTGCGATTGCGCCGCCCCCGGCACGCGCACCAGATACTCCCGGCCTTGCGGCAAATGCACGAACGAACCCACGGAATTGCGGAAGTCGGGAATGCCATGGCGGCCGCTCCCGCGCCCGTCCACCCGATGGCAGCCCGCGCACTGCAGCACATAGTCGGCACGAACGGCCTGGCGCAACCGGTCGGACGCGGCACCGGCCGCCGCGGCATCGGCCGCCGCATGCTGCGCAACGGCCGGGCCCGCGCAGAGCAGGACGGCGGCGGCACAGAGCCAGCGCCACCCCTGCTGCGGCGGTCGTTGCGCCGGATTCATGATTTCGGCTTGGGCTTGGCCAGGCCCACGATCACGGACGTGGTGCAATGGAAGATGGAGGATTCGTTTGACATGCACCAGTTCACATCGTTGTGCAGGAACATCTGATAGCCCGGCCGCTCGCGCTCGGCGGATGCGCACATGCATTTGCCGCAAGCGGCTTTGCCGCAGCAGTCGTTATAGCTGATCAGGTAGTCCTTGCCGTCCAGCGGATTGTGGCAGGTGCCGACCCACGATACCGCCGAGGGTGAGGTGCCGGGCGGGCAGGACGTCATGCTGCCGCCGCAGCATGAACACAGAAAGCCGTCCACCGCGCAATAGCGCCAGTAATCGCACGCCGTGTCATCCATCTGCGGCTTCTTGGGATCCGCGGGCGCGGAACGCGCCACCGGCAGCACCGGCATGAGGAAAGCCGTTCCTACCAGCGCTCGGCCGATGCGGTTGAGCACGCTGCGCCGGGAAGTGGTGTGCGCGACCGAGCGCGTGGCGCGCTCTGCGAATTTATCCAGCCAGTGCATTGCCGCTCTCCTTGCGGGAAATCCGGGTTTCTTCCAGCGTGCCGGCGGCCAGGAACTCCTGCACCGACGCCACGCCTAGCTCCTTCGCCGTGAACAGGCTTTCCAGCTGTTCGCGCGAGTTGATCAAGCCCTTGGCGCGCAAGGTTCCGGTTTCATCGATCAGCACGGCATAAGGCAGCTTGCTGATCTGGAACTTCATGCCCAGTTCGGTCGACAGCAGGTACGGAAACCGTTCCAGTCCCGCCTGTTTGTAGAACGCCAGATGCTCGGGCATTTCGCCGTCGCTGGCCAGGACGATGCGCAGCCACGCGCTTTCCGTGCTGGCCACCGACTTCAGGATGGGTAGCAGCTTCTTGCAGACCGGGCAGGTCGGCGAAAGAAAGAACAGCAGTTGGCTGTGCTGGCCGCGTTCGCCCACGACGATGCGGCGGCCCAACAGATCCGACAGTTCGAAGCGCGGCGCAGCCTCACCCACGCCCGGGCCCTTGTCCATCGTCAGCGCCCCCATCGGCGCCACGCGCTCGTACAGCACGCCGATTTGTCTGGACAAGGCCAGGATGACGAGCACCAGGCAGAGCACCACGCCCCACAGCAGGAAATTGGAAATGATCAAGGCATCCATGTGAATTCCTTCAGAGATTGCGCAACTTGAGGTGTGAGGCCAACAGGTGGTTGGCGGTGAAGTAAAGGCCCACGGCGGCGGTGGCCAGGCCAAAAACGGCTGCGGAATCGGTCCACAGCAGGCCGCGGGACTGGCCCGCCGCGGCGATGAGGGCTGGCGCGGTCCATAGCGCCAGCGCGGCGTTGCGCAGCACCAGCCACCACGACAGCCCTCCCCGCTGAGCGCCTCGCCCCGGCCCACTGGACGCGGGACCGCCGCAACCGCAATCGATGTCGCGGTAGCCGCGCAGCAGGTTGAAGGCCAGCGCCAGCGTGGCCGCCGCCAGCACCAGCAGCGCCAGCTGCGCGCCCGCCGCCTGCCAGGGCGGCGCAAGCAGCAGGGCTCCGGCCAGCGCCTCGCTCAACGCATAGGCCCAGGCAAATGCGCCGCTCCAGCCCGCAGGCAAGATCCGGTAGGCCGACACGATGGTGGCGAAGCCCGCCATGTCCTTCAGCTTTTCCAGCGCTCCCAGGAGCAGCACGCAGGCCAGCGCCGCGCTCGCGGCATACAGCAGCACGGGATCGTTCATCGCGCACCTCGCGGTTGCGGTTCGACCTGCAGCGCGGTTTCGCCGGCGGCCTGGATCGTACCCTTGAGGACCGGCGCGGCGGGCGCGGCGTCATAGACGTTCACGTTGCCGCCATCGATCGTGTACAGGCGCGGCTGGTCGTCCTGCGAGACCGACATCGACAAGGCGTTCTGGCCCGGCACCCGCGCTACCCTCTTGTGCGTGGCCAGGTCGTAGACCCAGATCTCGGCGGCCGGCGTCTTGTGCGAACCCTCGGCCCCGTTCGGATGCATGCCCACGTACAGCCGCTTGGCGGCCTTGTTGATGGCCAACAGGTTGTAGCCGCCAGGGCGCCAGCCCTGATCCTTGCCCGATGCGTCCAGCAAAGACCAGGACTTGCCGAATACGGCATTCTTGCCACTGAAGTCGGCACTGTAGACATTGCCGTTGTAGGAGACGAAGTAGTAGGTATCGCCCAGATTTTCCGTGTGCGTGAAGATGGGGTCCTTCTCCGGATCGAACATGGGCTGGCTGCGCTGCTGGCCCGCCGGCTTGCCGGCCTGGTCCAGGTCCACGGTCAGCAGCGCGCCGTCGCCGCAGATGCTGGCGAAGCTGCGCGGGCGCGAAGGCAACACGATGATGCTCCAGCAACCCGCGGCCGCGGTCACCTCGTCCGCGAACTGGCGCGTCTTCAGATTCACCACCGTGACCGAGGACGCGGGCGTGGCGTTCTGCACGAACAGCAGTTCCCCGTCCGTGCTCTGCTGCAGATAGTTCCGGTAGTTCAGCGCCTGCGCGCGCTTCTGCGGGATCGGCACCTCGTACCTGGGCGTGAGCGTTTCGGCGTCCCAGGCCTCCACCACGTCAGTGCGCTTGCCGCGGTTCAAGCGCTCGTAGTAGGTCGTCATGACATAGATGTCCTTGCCATCCGCGGACACGGTCATGTGGCCGTTGAACGAAGCAGGTACCATGCCCAGGAACTTCATGGAGTCGCCGTCATAAATGTTGACCCGGCTGTCGACCAGGTGGTTGAAGACGGCGTCCATCACGTACAGCCGATGCGGCGTGGCCGGCGGCAGGCGGGTGCCGCCCTTGAGCTCTTCCACGGGCAAATCCGCCCGGGCCAGGCCCGCCGACGCCGCCAGAGCGGCGCACAGCGCCCACCGTCCGGCCCGTGATGCACATGATCTGGCGCTAGGCGCGTTCATCGATATTCTCCTGGTCTCATGATCCGTCTCCTCTAGAACGCATAGACGTAGCGCAACTGCACGCCACGCATCCGCGGTCCGTTCTCGACCTTCAGGTCGTGGATGTACTGCATCTGAATCTGGTTGGCGTCGTTGATCTGATGCGTCAGTTCGACGGCCAGCTGGTGATTGCGCGCGCGCGTGGCGACGGTCTCGCCGGACGAGGTTTCCTTGCCGCCCGTCTCGTAGCGGTAGCGGATGCCGGTGTAAGTGTCCGGCGTCAGGTTGGTCGAGGCCAGCGCGAAAAAGCGGAACGAGGGATCCTTCTTCAGTGTCTGCCCATGCCAATCGGTATTGCGGCCGTAGATCTCCACTTCCGCGATGGCTTCCAGATACGTGGATTCGCCAAAGCCCTGCACGAAAGAGAAATCCTGGACGGTGGACCAGCGGTTCTTGCCCGGCGACACATCGGGGCGCGAACCGTCGTAGCGGCCCACGGGCGCCACGACGAACGGCTCCCAAGCGAACCAGGTCCGGGTCTGCTCATTGTTGTAGAACCAGATCGCCGAACCGAGCGTCACGTCGCCGATGCCGGTCTGGTGGTCGCCCGCCATGCCCGGCAGGTCCTGCGAGGTCCGGATCATCGGCACGATGAATTCCAGCTGCACCGTCTTGCCGTAGAAGTCGCGATAGTGCATCTGGCGATAGACCAGCGTGTTGACGTCGACCGACCCGCCGTCCACGCGCGAGCCTTCGGCATACAAGCCCGAAGACCTCAGCCCGGCCATGTACCCGGCGATGATGTTGGTGCCCACTGGCGCGGGTATCCAGTCGCGCGCGCTGGGGTCTCCCGCCCATGCTGCCTGCGACGCTCCCGCGCACGCGAGCAGCAGCGCCGCCCGTCTGCGGGCCCGGCTACCTGTCCTGCCTGCCATGTCTTCCCCTTGGTGTCGTGAAGGCGCGGCCACCGGTATTTCCCGGCTTGGGCCGCGCGATCACCGTTCTAGTAAGCGATGCAAACGGATTTCCGTTCCAGGTACATCTCCAGCACGGCGCGGCCGTGCTCGCGGCCGATGCCGGATTGCTTGAATCCGCCAAAAGGCATGTTGGGATCCAGCATGTTGTGCGTGTTGACCCAGACGGTGCCGGCATCGACGCGCGGGATCAGGCTTTGCACGCGGGAGAGATCGTTGCTCCAGAGACTGGCGCCCAGGCCGTAGGCACTGTCGTTGGCCAGCCGCACGGCATCGTCCAGGGTGTCGAAAGGCTGCGCCACCACGACAGGGCCGAAGATTTCCTCGCGGGCGATGCGCGCGTCCGACGGCACGTCCGCAAAAACCGTGGGCTGCACGAAGTAGCCCGAGCCGGTTCCGCGCCCCCCTCCCGCCAGGACGCGTCCGCCTTCGTTGCGTCCGATATCGATGTAATCCATGACGCGCTTCTGGTGACGGGCCGACACCAGCGGGCCCACCTGCGTGGCGGGGTCGAATCCGGACCCGAGCCTCATGCCGGCGGCCAGATCGGCCAGTCCCTCGACGACCTTGGGATACAGGTTCTTTTGCACATACAGGCGCGAGCCCGCCGTGCAAACCTGCCCCTGGTTGAAGAAAATGGCGGCTGCGGCTCCCTGCACGGCGCGGTCGACGTCGCAATCGTCCAACACGATCACCGGGGATTTGCCGCCCAGTTCCAGCGAAACCCGCTTCATGTCGTCCATCGCGGCGCGTCCGATCAGCTTGCCGACTTCGGTCGAGCCCGTGAACGCGATCTTGTCCACGCCGGGATGCGCGACCAGCGCGGCGCCAGCGGTCTCGCCCCGCCCGGTCACGACGTTGGCGACGCCGGGCGGGAAGCCCGCTTCCAGCACCAGCTCGGCCAGGCGCAATGCCGTCAGCGGCGTTTCCTCGGCCGGCTTGAGCACCACGGTGCAGCCCGCGGCCAGGGCGGGAGCGATCTTCCAGATCGCCATCAGCAGCGGGAAATTCCACGGGATGATCGCCGCCACCACGCCCACGGCCTGCGGCAGGGTGTAGGCGCTGTAGCGGACGCCGGGAGGAAACGGTATGGACAGCGACAGCGTGTCGCCCGTGATCTTGGTCGCCCAACCCGCCATGTAGCGCAGCCACTGCGCGCCCGAGCCGACTTCCAGGCCCTGCGCGACGCCCAGCAGCTTGCCGTTGTTCAGGGTTTCCAGGCGGGCCAGTTCCGTGCCGTGCAGCTCGACCAGGTCGGCCAGTTTCAGCAACAGGCGCTCGCGCCCGGCAGGCAGCATGTCGCGCCAGGGACCGGACTCGAAGGCGCGCCTGGCGGCCTGTACGGCCAGATCCACCTGCAGCGGTCCAGCGTCGGGTTGATGGGCGATGACTTCGCCCGTGGCCGGATCATGGACCGCGATGGGCGCGCCTTGCCCCACGCGCACCGGCTTGCCATCGATGAGCATGGCTTCCCGGATGGCGGCCAGTTCCGGGCGGTCAGAACCGGCGTGGCCGGCGGCGATTGCGCTTGCTGAAGACATTCGAAGCTCCAACGAAATGGTTGAAGCCAGGATAGCAACGGCATTCCCGCAAGGCTTGTCGGACCGTGCATGGCGATTTGTCATTCTGCGCACGGCGCAGCGGGAAAGCCCTGGCAGCGCGCCCGCCAGCCCGGGCTTGCGCCCCCCGGCGGTGCGTTTTTCCAGGGCACGGCGCAAGAAAAAGCCCGGCAACGCGCGCAGCGCGGTACCGGGCCAGGCGCCACAGCCCCTGCGGGCCGGAGCGCATCGCGGTTTCCGGATCAGTCCAGCATCAGCACCGTGGCGCCGGTGGTCTTGCGTCCGGCCAGCGCGGTCTGCGCCTCGCCGGCCTGCTCCAGCGTATAGCGCTGGTCAATGCGGACCTTGATCTTCTTCTTCAGGACCAGATCGAACAGTTCCTCGGAAGCGGCTTGCAGCTTGGCCAGCGTGTTGACGTGCAGCCCCAGCGACGGGCGCGTCACGTACAGGCAGCCCTTCTGGTTCAGCGTCGCCAGGTTGACGCCCGACACGGGGCCGGACGCGTTGCCAAAGCTCACCATCAGGCCGCGCGGTTCGATGCAGTCCAGCGACGTTTCCCAGGTGTCCTTGCCCACGCCGTCATATACCACCGGCACCTTCTTGCCGCCGGTCAGCTCGAGCACGCGCTCGGCCACGTTCTCGCGCGAGTAGTCGATGGTTTCCCAGGCGCCGTTGGCGCGGGCCAGTTCCGCCTTCTCGGGGCTGGAGACGGTGCCGATCAGCTTCACGCCCAGGGCCTTGGCCCATTGGCATGCGATCAGGCCCACGCCGCCGGCGGCCGCATGGAACAGGATGGTCTCGCCGCCTTGCAAACGGTAGGTCTGGCGGAACAGGTACTGCACGGTCAGGCCCTTGAGCATCAGCGCCGCCGCTTCGTCGAAACCGATACCCTTGGGCACCTTGACGACCTGCGCGGCCGGCACGTTGCGCGCCTTGGCGTAGGCGCCGATCGGGCTCTGGCCGTAGGCAACGCGATCGCCCTTCTTCAGATGCGTGACCTCGGCGCCGACCGCAGTCACCACACCCGCGCCTTCAAAGCCCAGGCCGTGGGGCAGCGGATGGGGATACAAGCCCGTGCGGAAATAGATATCGATGAAGTTCAGGCCGGCGGCATGCTGCTCGATCGTGACTTCATTGGCGGCGGGCGGAGGCACTTCCACCTCGACCAGCTTCAGGACTTCAGGACCACCGTGCTGCTCGATACGAATTGCCTTGACGAGATTGCTGGCCATGCTGGCCTCCTTTCATTGGAAAAATTGCTAACGAGGGCCTGTCTGCGGCCCTTGAACGAGAAAAACCAGATTCAACGCGATGGCCGGGCCTCGCCCTGCCTGGCCGACGCAAGCCTGCCGGCCCCGCCCCCCATCAGCGCGAATACCCCAGCCAGCACCAACGCGGTCCCCGCCATCTGCCATACCGTGATGGGCTCTTGCAGGAACCACGACGCCAGAAACAGCACCGACACCGGCCCGATCATGCCCAGCAGCGACGCGGTGGGCGCGCCGATCAGCGCGACCGCCCACATCAGCATGAACACCGGCACCACCGTATTCAGCGTGGCGTGGATCACCGAATAACCATAGACCCCGGCAGGCTGAATCAGCATGGCCGGGGGATGCACGACAAAGAACTGGATGATGCAGGCCACGCAGGACACCAGCATGGCATACGCCACCAGGCGCGTCGCGCCCAAGCGCTTGACCAGTTCTCCCGAACAAATCAGGTACACAGAATAGCTTGCGGCCGATCCGAAAACGAACAAAGACCCTAACAGCACCTCGCCGCCGCCGAAGGACAGGTCGTGGGCGAACACCAGCACCACCCCGGCGTAGGACAGCACCATGGCCATCCACTGGCGGCGCTCGACCGGGCGCTTGAACCAGAACGCCGACAGCAACACCACCAGCGAAGGCGAGAGGAACAGGATCAGGCGCTCCAAGCTGGCGGTGATGTAGCGCAGTCCCAGAAAGTCCAGGAAGCTGGACAGGTAGTAGCCCAGCAGACCCAGCACGCAAACCTGCGCGCGTTCCTTCCAGGTCATAGTGGGGATTTCGCCGCGCGCCGCGCGGCGCGACTGATGCCAGGCCACCGCCGCGAAAAACGGCATGGCGAACAGCATGCGGAAGGCGATGAGGGTGACCGCGTCGATGCCGTAGCGGTAGGTGAACTTCACCACGATAGCCTTGGCCGAAAACAGGACCGCGCCCAGGGTCGCCAGGAAGAAGCCGGCAGCGCGGCTGGACGGACGGAAGGACGGCAAAAGCTTGGCAAGGCGATTCATGCGATGATTTTATGTTCAGTGCAAAAACACCGCACGCCTTTGCCCACGCTTTCCCGGCCATATTTTTCTCACGCATGACCCGACACCGCGCTCTCACCTACATCCATGTTGCCGCCGTGCTATTCGGCCTGACCGGCGTGTTCGGCGAACTGATCCAGGCCAGCGCCGCCGTGATCACATTGGGCCGGGCCGTCTTCGCAGTGCTCGCGCTGGGGCTGTTTGCCCGCATGCGCCGCAAGCCGCTGCTGGGCGCCCTGACGCCGGCGCAGCTGTTCGTGCTGGTGGTGTCGGGCGCCCTGCTGGCGGGACACTGGGTCACGTTCTTCATTGCCGTGAAGGTGGGCGGCATCGCCATCGCCACGCTGGGCTTCGCCAGCTTCCCTGCGTTCATCACCTTGTTCGAGGGGCTGCTGTTCCGTGAGCGCATCCGCCCGACCGAATGGCTGCTGCTGGGCCTGGTCACCGCCGGCCTGGTGCTGGTCACCCCGTCGTTCGACCTGGCCGACCAGGGCACCATCGGCCTGGCCTGGGGCCTGTTGTCGGGGCTGAGCTTCGCGCTGCTGGCCTTGAGCAACCGCCGTTCAGCCTCGGGCATGGACCCGATGCAGGTAGCGTGCTGGCAAAACCTGGTGGTGGCGCTGGTGATGCTGCCGTTCGCCGTGTCCCAACTGCCGGCGCTGCCTGCCTTGGACTGGTTCTGGCTGGCGCTGCTGGGCATCTTCTGCACCGGCTTGTCCCACTACCTGTTCGTGTCCAGCCTGACGCGGCTCAACGCGCGCAGCGCCGGGCTGGTCATCGCGCTGGAACCCGTATACGCCATCGGCTTCGCCTGGATCCTGTTCAGCCAGGAGCCCACGCCCCGCATGATGGCCGGCGCCGCCTTGATCGTGGCCGCCATCGTCTGGTCGGGCCTGCGCAAGCAGGCGCCGGCATCCGCGCAGCCCGACACGACGGCAAAGATGCAGCCTTGACAATAACTGACTAGGCAGTAAAATTCGGCGCATATGACTGCCGCGCCTCCCCTCTCTTCGTCCGATACACCTGTCCATTACCGCGGCGACGCCCGCTGCGTGATGGAAGACAACGCCGGTTTCCTGATCAAACTGGTCTCCAATTCGTTGAACCGGATGCTGGATCAGGAAATGGCTCCGCTGGAACTCACCGCCATGCAATGGCGCCCCATTTTGCTGGTTTTCCAGGGACGCGCCGACACGCCCGCGGAGCTGGCACGGCTCACCGGCATGGACACCGGCGCCATGACCCGTGCGCTGGACCGCCTGGAAGCCAAGGGCCTGCTGCGCCGCAACCGCTGTCAGGAAGACCGCCGCGTCGTCAAGATCGAACTTACCGAGGTCGGCGAAGCCAAGGCGCGCGAGATTCCTCCCAATATCGCGCGGGTACTGAATCACCACCTGCGCGGATTCTCCATCGACGAAGTCGCGCAGCTGAAGCATTTCCTGCGCCGCATGATCGCCAACGGCTCCGCCTCTTCAGCGCCTCCAGAGCGCTGACAACCGCTCCAGCATGCCCCGGCTCCCGGGGTTTTATTTGGCATAATAATTGCCTAGGCAAATACAGATTAATCAACTACTTTCAGCAAACAGTCAGGATGAAACGCCTTCTCACTACCGTATTGGTGCTGGCCCTGAGCGGTTGCGCATTGATGGAATCCGGCTCCGAGCCCGTGGCCACGCTGGACGGAGCCAAGCTTGGACTGACCAGCCAGGACACCGCCTGGCCTGACACCCAATGGTGGCAGCGCTACGGCGACCCGCAGCTCAATGCCTTGCTGGACGAGGGATTGGCCAATAACCCTTCGATGAGCGCCGCGCAGGCCCGCCTAGCCAAGGCCAACGCCGCCGTCGGCATCGCACGCGCGCCGCTGCTGCCCCGGGTGGACGCCAACTACACGCTGACCCGCGAACACCTGTCGAAGGATTACATCTATCCCGCGCCCTTGGGCGGTTCGGTCGTCAGCGACAACCGGCTGGCCCTGGACTTCAGCTATGAGCTGGACTTCTGGGGCAAGAACCGCTCGCGCCTGCAAGCGGCCGTGTCGCAGCAAGCCGCCGCCGCAGCCGACGCCCAGGCAGCGCGCAACCTGTTGGCCGGCGCAATGGTCCGCGCCTATCTCAATCTGCAGAACGCCTTTGCCCAGCGCGAGGTGCTCAACCGCGTGCTGGCCCAGCGCGCCGAGGTGCTGTCGCTGACCCAGGGCCGCTACACGGCCGGGCTGGACACCCAGGTGGAAGTCAAGCAGGCGGAATCGTCATTGGCAGCCGGCAAGGTGGAACTGACCCAGACCGACACCACGCTGGCGCAGTTGCGCAATCAGGTCGCAGCCCTGGCCGGCGCCGGCCCGCAACGCGGACAATCCTTGCAGCCGGTGGCACTGACCGCCCCCGCCGGCGGCGTGCCTGCCAATGTGCCACTGGACCTGCTGGGCCACCGCCCCGACGTCACCGCCGCGAAATGGCGCGCCGAGGCCGCCCGCCACGCCATCGACAGCGCCCGCGCCGAGTTCTACCCCAACGTGAACCTGGCGGCATTCGTCGGCTTCCAGGCCATGGGCACCGGCAATCTGCTGGGCGCGGATGCCCGCATGGCCGGCTTCGGCCCTGCCGTCACGCTGCCGATCTTCCACGGCGGAGAACTGAACGCGAACCTGGCGGGGCGCCGCGCCGACGCCGACCTCGCGGTATCGGACTACAACCAGACCGTGCTGGACGCCGTGCACCAGGTGGCCGACGCGCTCGACGGACTGCGCCTGCTGGACCAGGAAAAGGCCCAGCAGCGCCAGGCCCGCGAAGCCATCGACGCCGCCTATGACCTCGCGGTCAAGCGCTACCGGGCCGGCATGGGCAACTACATCTCCGTGCTCATCGCGCAGACCGGCGTGCTGACCCAGGCGCGGCTGGACACCGATCTGCGCATCCGCGCCTATCAGCTGGACGCCAGCCTCGCCAACGCGCTGGGCGGCGGCTACGCCCCTGCGGCCGAACCGGCCCCCGCCACGAACCCTACCCATTGAACGCTCCCCGGATTCAGACGTCATGACCGCAGCCACTCCCGCCGCCAACCCCGCCCGCAAACGCCTGCTACTGCTGGCCACCGGGGCCTTCATCCTCATCGCGATCGCCTACGGCATCTGGTGGGCGCTGTTCGGCGCCCACTTCGAGAGCACCGACGACGCCTACGTGCACGGCAACCTGGTGCAGATCACGCCCCAGGTGCCCGGCACGGTCGTGGCCATCGAGGCCGACGACACGGAGACGGTCGCCGCCGGCCAGCCGCTGGTGCGCCTGGACCCCGCCGACACCGACGTGGCCTTGCAGCAAGCCCAGGCCAAGCTCGCGCAAACGGTACGGCAGGTGCGCACCATCTATGTCCAGAACGACGCCCTGGCCGCCGACGTCGACCTGCGCAACGCCGACATCCTGCGCGCCCAGGCTGAACTGACCCGTGCGCAAAGCGACGTCAACCGCCGCCAGCAACTGGCCAAGTCCGGCGGCGTCAGTGGCGAAGAGATCCTGCACGCCGAAGCCGCGCTCAAGTCCGCTCAATCCGGTCTGGCCCAGGCCCGAGCCGCGCTGGCCGCCTCGCGCGCCAAGCTGGCCACCAATCAGGCGCTGACCCAAGGCACCACGGTCGCCAACCACCCCGACGTGCAGCAGGCCGCGGCCGGCCTGCGCAACGCCTGGCTGGCGCAATCGCGCACCGTGCTGCCCGCCCCGGTGGGCGGGGTGATAGCCCGGCGCAGCGTGCAGGTCGGCCAGCGCGTCGCTCCCGGCTCCGCCCTGATGACGGTCGTGCCGCTGGACCAGGTTTGGATCGAAGCCAACTTCAAGGAAGGCCAGTTGCGCAAGATGCGCATCGGCCAGCCCGCCAAGATGGTTGCCGACCTGTACGGCAGTTCGGTCATCTACCACGGCACCATCGCCGGGCTGGACGCCGGCACGGGCAGCGCCTTCGCCCTGCTGCCCGCCCAGAACGCCACCGGCAACTGGATCAAGGTGGTGCAGCGCGTGCCGGTGCGCATCGCGCTGGATCCCGAAGACCTGAAGAAGCACCCGCTGCGCGTAGGCCTGTCCATGGACGTGGAAGTGGACGTGGGCAAGCAGGAAGGCGAACCGCTGACGCAGGCCGAACGCAAGGAGCCGGTCTGGTCGACGCGCGCCTTCGAGCCGGCCCACGATGAAGTCGACACCATGATCAGCAAGATCATCGAGGCCAACCTCGCATCATGAGCGCAGCCAAGCAGCCCGCCGCCCCGCCTGGCGGTTACCCGCCACTGGAAGGCGCGACCCGCATCATCGGGTCCATCGCGCTGTCCACGGCGGTGTTCATGAACGTGCTGGACACCTCGATCGCGAACGTGTCCATTCCCACCATCTCGGGCGACCTGGGCGTCAGCACCAGCCAGGGCACCTGGGTCATCACTTCCTTCGCCGTGGCCAACGCGATCACGGTGCCGCTCACGGGCTGGCTCACTCAACGCTTCGGGCAAGTGCGGCTGTTCCTGGTTTCCACGCTGCTGTTCGTGCTGGCGTCATGGCTGTGCGGCTTTGCGCCTTCGCTGGAGGCGCTGATCGCATTCCGCGTGCTGCAAGGCGCGGTCGCCGGCCCCATGATCCCGCTGTCGCAAGCGCTGATGCTGGCGAGCTTCCCCAAGTCCAAGGCGGGCATGGCGCTGGCGGTCTGGTCCATGACCACGCTGGTCGCGCCTGTCGCCGGGCCCTTGCTGGGCGGCTGGATCTCCGACAACTACACCTGGCCCTGGATCTTCTACATCAACGTGCCGGTGGGCCTGCTGGCCGCCTGGATCAGTTGGCGCATCTATGGTGGCCGGGAGTCCGTCACGCGCAAGCTGCCGATCGACAAGGTCGGCCTGGCGCTGCTGGTGCTGTGGGTGGGCGCGCTGCAGATCATGCTGGACAAGGGCAAGGAGCTGGACTGGTTCGCCAGCGGCACCATCATTGCGCTGGCCGCGACCGCCTTCGTCGCCTTCGTCTTTTTCCTGATCTGGGAACTGACCGACGCGCACCCCGTGGTGGACCTGCGCCTGTTCAAGATCCGCAACTTCACGGTCGGCGCGCTGACCCTGGCGGTGGCGTACGGCGTCTTCTTCGGCAACGTGGTGCTGCTGCCGCTATGGTTGCAGAGCAATATGGGCTATACCGCGACCTACGCGGGGCTGGTGACCGCCCCGGTCGGCCTGCTGGCGATCCTGCTGACACCCATCGTCGGCAAGATGCTGGCCACGCGCGACCCGCGGCAGATCGCGACGGTGGCGTTCCTGATCTTCGCGCTGGTGTGCTTCATGCGTTCGGGATTCAACACGCAAACCGACGTCCGCACGCTGATGGTCCCGACCATCATCCAGGGCGCGGCCATGGCGACGTTCTTCGTGCCGCTGACCTCGATCACGCTGTCCGGCATCGAGCCGTGGCGCATTCCCGCAGCCTCGGGCCTGTCGAATTTCCTGCGTTTGACGGCGGGCGCGTTCGGCACGTCCATCGCCACCACGCTGTGGGAAAACCGCGCGACCATGCACCACTCGCAACTGACCGAAGTCGCCAAGCCCGGCCAGCAGGCGTTCGACCAGACCATGGCGGCGCTGCAAAACGGGCTGGGGATGTCGCATCAGCAAGCGCTGACCATGGTGGACGGGCTGATCAATACGCAAGCCTTCACCATGTCGGCGGTGGACGTGTTCTATGCGTCCGCCATCATCTTCCTGGCCCTGACCGGCCTGGTCTGGTTCGCCCGTCCGCGATCGGCCAAGGCGGGCGGCGGCGGCGCGGCTGAAGCGGCGGCTGGCGCGTCGCGCATCAGCTTGCCCACGAAGTGAACCTGGCGCCGCTTGCCCTCGCGTCCGGTGGTGCGCTGCGCCGTGCGGATCGCCTCATAGAGGCGCTCGGCCAGGGGCAATTGCTTGAGGCGTT
>NZ_JCBAMT010000102.1:0-22385 GCF_059760445.1 Achromobacter sp. D7-1
GCGGGATACAGGTACCGGTCCCTCAGGCGGGTTTAGTACTGCGCGAGAAGTAGTGGTTGTAGGCCATGCGGAAGTTGACCGAGGTATCCCCGTGCCAGCGCCCCACCCGCTCGGCGAAGGCGCGCTGCGACTCCAGCACCTTCTTGAACAAGGGGTTTTCGGCCGAGCGCTTGGCGATCATCTCGTCCCAGATCTTCAGCTGCTGCTGCAGGATGGCGTCGGGCGTCTTGTAGAACTTGACGTTGTGGTCCTTCTGCAGCTTGCCGTAGTCCTGCGAATAGCGGTTCGCCGCCTTCCAGGACATGTCCGCACTGGCCGCCTGCGCGGCATTGCGCAGGATGTGCTTCAGGTTGTCGGGCAGCGCGTCGTACTTGGCCTTGTTGAACAGGATTTCGAACTGCTCCGCGCTCTGGTGGAAGCTCTGCAGCATGCAGATCTTGGAGACGTCCTGGAAGCCCAGCGCCAGGTCCGAGGACGCGTTGTTGAATTCCGCCCCGTCCAGCAGGCCGCGGTCCAGCGCCGGCACGATTTCCCCGCCCGGCAGCGCGTTCACGGCCGCGCCCATGGCGGTGTACATGTCGATGGCCAGGCCCACGGTGCGGAACTTGAGGCCCTTGACCTCCTCCATCTTTGTGATGGGCCTTTTGAACCATCCGAAAGGTTGAGTCGGCATGGGACCGTACATCAGCGACACCACGTTCACGCCCATGGCCTTCTGGATCTCGACCAGCAGTTCCTTGCCGCCGCCGTATTCATGCCAGGCGAGCAGCATGTTGGCGTCCATGCCGAAGGACGGACCCGAACCCCACAGGGCAACCGCCGTGTTCTTGCCGTACCAGTAAGCGACCACGCCATGCCCGCCGTCCAGCGTGCCCGCGGACACCGCGTCCAGCAGATCGAAGGCCTTGACCACGGCGCCGGCCGGCAGAATCTCGATCTTCAACTGGCCGCCGGCCATGTCGTTGACCTTCTGCGCATAGTCGCGCGCGAACTCGTGGAAGATGTCGTTTGCCGGCCAAGTGCTCTGGAACCGCAGGGAAACCGGCGCATTCTGCGAGCGGGCGACGGCCGGAAATCCGAGCGCGGCGGCCCCGGCGACGGCAGCGCCGGAGATGAACTTGCGGCGGGGCTTGGTAACGTGTTGCATGGCTTGTTGTCTCCTGAATTAGGACTACATGGACCAGCTTGTAGTTACTACTCCTGCGTGGGCGCGGGATGATGAAGCCTGCTGCGGGATCCCGCGGGCGCGGTTGCGGACGATACGCAAAGCGTGTGCTGATTAAACCTTTCTGACTAATCGCTGACAATCAGCTTTGTGTCAGGAATTACCCTAGAGGCACGGATTACGTCTTTTGGATGATGGACAAGCCACGCGTTACCATCGCGGGACCGCAATCGGCAAGGAAAGGAATGAACCAGAAGCAGCGCGCCGTCAACCGCCGCCGGATTCCACGCAAGGCCTGGGCCCTGGGCCTGGTCATCGCTGGCGCCGCGGGTTTTTATGCTTGGTGGCAATCACCCCTGGGTCCGGGCCTGACCGAAGGCAAGATGCGCAAGATCCTGGTCGATGCCACGGCGCAACCGGCATATGCGCCGGTCGGCGCCTGCGTCAACGTCGTGGGCGTGCGGCCCTTGCCCACCGATGTCTACACCGCGTTCCTGGAAAGCCAGGACAGGATCGTGCAGGGGTTGATCAAGCATCAGCTGGTCACGGTCAAGCGCGTCAGCGCCAACGGCGACGGCGGGCCACCGCAAGCGGACGAAGATCCCGAGGACGCGAGCAGCCGCATGGAGCTGACGGATAAAGGCCGGCCCTACTACACGGACGGTGAGGCCCGCCTCAGTTCCAAGCTGGTCTATACCGCGAAGTTCTGCGCCCCCGGCCTGCAGATCGGCAAAATCCTCACCCATACCAAGCCGCTCAAGAATCCATTCGACGACAACCCCAACCTGGTCTCGGCGGTGAAGTTCGAATGGCGGCTGGAGCGCAGCACCGCGGACTGGGCGGCCGATCCCGCCTTCCGTCCGTACCTATCCGGCTTTGCGCCGGAGGACCAGCCGGACGAATGGCAGACCGAGTACATCATGCTGGAACGGAAAAACGGCGTGTGGGAACTGGGAGACAGGCCCTACATCATCCGTTGGTGAGCGCGGCGTCGTCGGCCTCGGCTGGCGGACGGCGCACCGCTCTCAGCTTGCCGCTTTCGCCGCCGCCGCAGAAAAAGCAGCCGGCGCCATCCGACTCCAATCCGGATACGCCGGTGCCGGCCGGCATTTCCACGCTTTGCAGCACCTCGCCGGTTCGCTCATCGAGCTGCCGCAGATCACTGGCGCCATCCTCCCAGGTGCCGTGCCAGAGCTGCCCATCGACCCAGGTCACGCCGGTGACGTAGCGGTTGGATTCGATGGTGCGCAGCACCCGGCCCGTGTCGGGATCCACCTGGTAGATCTTGCGCTGGCGGTACTCGGCCACCCACAGGCTGCCCTCGGCCCAGGCCATGCCCGAGGCGCCGCCGCCGCCCGGCGCCGGGATGCGGGTCAGCACCCGGCCGCTCTCCGGCTCCAGCTTGACGATGGTGCCGTCGGAGATCTGATAGAGATGCTTGCCATCAAAGGCCGTGCCCGCGTTGGCGACCAGGTCGATGGAGGCTTGCGTGTTGCCGCTGTCGGGATCCATGGCGATCAGTTTTTCGCCGGTGGCGAACCACACCTGCTGGCCGTCATAGGTGACGCCGTGTACCGCCTGCACGCCGGGAAAGGGACCGTACTCGCGGATGATCTGGGCTTTCGTTCGTTTCATGTCGATGTCCTTGAACTGGAGTTCGAGCATTCATGCTAGTCGGCAGCCAGCGCGGCCGGGAGTAACAAGGTTGTCGTGAATCCCGGCACCGGCGGCGTCATCCAGCGGCGCGCCCGGCCCTGGCCGCAAGCCTGCACCTTGCCGGCTACCGCCAGCGCGTCCAGCGTGCGCTGCACCGTGCGCTGGCTGGCGCCCAGCGCCAGCGCCAGGGCGGAACTGGACCAGGCTTCGCCGTCGGCCAGGCAGGCGAGCACGGCTCCCTGGTCCCTGTCGCCGTCGCCAGCGGGCCGGGCCAACAGCGCGACCCCTCTGCCCTCTTGCGGCTTCAGGACAAAGCCGCCGCGCGCGGCGCTGATGCCGGCCACGCCGTCCAGGGCCGCACGCAGGCGCCCGATCTCGACGCGCAGGCGCGCGCGGTGCGTCTCGTCGAAGTAGGCGGTACGGAACGCCTGCTCGATGAGCGTTTCCCTGGGCGCCGGCTGCGGCCAGGCTTCAGCCAGGACGCGGGCCAGCGCGAACAACACCGGGCGACTGGCCAGCGGGATTGCCCGGCCCTCGCTGCGCACCGCGTGGCGGCAACCGTCCACCACCAGCGTGTCGGAGGCCAGCAGCGCCTCCACTTCATCCAGCAGGATGGGCCGCTGGACGCCCTGCCCGATCAGCCGCGCCGCGGGTGTGTTCAGGAGCAGGGTCGCGTGTTCGACCTCGGCCATCAACGCGGGGATGCCGGCGACGCGGGCGGCCAGTTCCGCCTGGGTCAGCGCGGCGCGCGCCGGCCCCGTGCGCAGCCGCCGCAAGGCGACGCCGGCGGCGATCAGTTCGTGGATGGCGCGGGACGCCGGGGCCAGGGCGGCAGGGTCCAGCAAGGCCAGCGCATCCTCGGCGCGATCGAGCCGGCCTAGCAACAGCTCGCGGCGGGCCTGCAGATGCCGCGCATGCGCGGCGTTGGCCGGGTCGCCGTGGGCGTCCAGCGCGGCGCGCGCGGCCTCCAGCGCCTTTTCCGGCCAGGCCAGGTCGCGCGACACCAGGGCGATCTCGGCCTCGGCCACGACGCAGCGGGCGCGGGCCAGCACGTTCTTGGGATCGAAGTTCCGCGCCGCGCTGCGCAGCAGGGTCCGGGCGCGGCGGAACTCGCCCAGTTGCGCCAGGGCGATGCCGCGCAAGGCCAGCGCGGGCGCATCGTCACGCAGGGCCACAAGGTTCAAGGCGCCCAGCGGATTGCCGGCGGCCAGCGCGCGCGCCGCCGAGGTGATCAGAAAATCCATGGAAATCCCGCCACTGACGCCGCTCCCGCAGTCCGCTTACCGGCAACTAATCTACCACCTGGCGCGGCTTTGCAGCGGCGTCCCCAAGCCAGGCCCGCGGGCGGAAGCCCGTCCCGCAGCCCACATTCAGGCGGCCGGCGCGCGGCCCGCAGGCGGGAACGTCACCGTCAGCGCCACGCCCGCGCCGCGCAGGCCCTCGCCCAGGTCGACCGCGGCGCCATGCTGCTGCGCAATCTGCGCCACCAGCGACAAGCCGATGCCGCTGCCACCTGCCACGCTGCCCGGGGCGCGATAGAAGCGGTCGAACACGCGCGCGCGTTCCTCCGGCGCAATGCCCGGGCCATCGTCGGCCACACGCAGGCAGGCCCCGCCGTCTGCCGCAGGTCCGCAGGACACCGCGATCTGGCCGCCGCTCTGCGTATAGCGCACGGCATTGTCCAGCAGGTTGCGGACCAGCACGCCCAGGGCGTCCAGCCGCCCGCGCACCACGCAGGCCTGCACGTCCAGCTGGATGCGCAGCTGCTTGCGGGTCGCGTCCGTTTCCCAGTCGCGCACCAGCATGGCGACCAGCGCATCCAGTTGGACCTGCTCGGGCTCGTCGGCGCTGGCGCTGAGCGCGTCCATGCGAGCCTGGTCCAGCAATTGTTCCGACAAGCGCGAGGTGCGCTGCGCGACCAGGCGCAATTTCTCGATGGCGGCCGGGGCATCGGCGGAGCCGGCGCTGCGGGCCACCAGTTCCGCGTGCGCGCTCAGCGCGGCCAGCGGGGTGCGCAGCTCGTGCGCGGCATCCTCAAGAAAGCGGCGCTCGCGGTCCATGCCGCCCTTGACCCGCAACAGCAGCTGGTTGATCGAGCGGATGAAGGGACGCAGTTCGCCTGGCATGCCGGCCATGGGCAGCGGGGCCAGGTCGAACGGCCCGCGCCGCGCGATGGCCGCGCCGGCGCGGTCCACCTTGCGGAACGCGCGGCCGACCACCCGCCAGCTCACCACGGCCAGCAGCACGAACAGGACGGACACGATGACCAGCCCGCGCTTCAGGCTATACAGCGACTGGGCGCGCAATTCGCTCTGCGGCCGCGCCACCTGCACCTGCACCCGCCCCTGCGCGTCGGAGACCGCGTACACGCGCCAATCCATGCCGTCGGCGGACACGTCGGCATAACCATCCTGGAAGCCGCCGCTCAGGGGGTGTTCGGGGGACTCGGGCGAGCGCAGCAGCAGCCGGCGGTCGGCCAGCGACCACAAGTGGAAACGGATCTTGTCGCCGTCGACACGGCTGGACGCGGGCGGGGTGAAACGCTCGGACGGCGCCGCGTTGCCCAACAGGCTGACCGGCAGCGACGCCAGCATCTGGCTGGCCGCGTCATGCAGCCACCGATCGCGCGCGCCGGTCTGCGAGCGCGTGGTTTCGTACTGCTGGAAGGTGAACACCGCGATCCAGGACAGGGTCATCGTCAACAGCAGCGTCAGCGTCAGTTGCTTGCGCAGCGTCTTCATTCGGCCGCCTCGATGCGGTAGCCCAGTCCATGGACGGTGAGGATCAGCTTGTCGCCCAGCTTGCGGCGCAACTGATGGATATAAACCGCCACCGTATTGCTTTCGATGGCGCCGCTGTCGCCATAGACGGCAGCCTCCAGCTGTTCGCGGCTGACGGTGTGGCCGATGCGTTCCATGAGCGCCAGCAGCGTGCGGTATTCATGCGCGCTGAGGCTGACCTCGACGCCGTCGCGCGTCACCGCCCTCTTGGCCGGCTCCAGCACCACGTCGCGGCAGCGCAGCGCCGATACCACGGCGTTACTGCTGCGCCGGACCACGGCGCGCAGCCGGGCCAGCAGCTCGTCCAGCTGGAATGGCTTGACGATGTAGTCGTCGGCGCCGGCATCCAGGCCCTGTATCCGTTCGCTCAGCCGGTCGCGCGCGGTCAGGATCAGGACCGGCGTGGCGTCGTAGCGCGCGCGCAGGTGCTTCAGGACCGCCAGCCCGCTGCCGTCGGGCAGGCCCAGGTCCAGCAGCACGGCATGAAAGCCGTGCTCCACCAGGGCCAGCCGCGCCTGCGCGACGTCGCGCACCCATTGCACGTCGGCGCCAGACTGCGCCAGGCTGGTGTGCACGGCGTCGCCCAACATGGCGTCGTCTTCAACTAGCAGGACACGCAAGAAATCTCCAGGACCATCAACGATGCCGCAGCATGCCGGCTGCGGGTTAAGAACTTATTAAGAATCCATGCCGCGCGCGCCCATCTGGCTGCGGGCGGCCGGCTGCGGGCGGCGAGCTGCGGGCGGCGAGCTGCGGGCGGCCATGGACTTGAGCGCAGCATTTTAATTCGGCACCTTGACTGTACTTGTATATACGAGTTAAATAAAACCCGCCGATACCCGCAACCCCGGAACGCGCCATGAGCGCCGCCCGCCGCACAGCACCTGGGCAACACCCCCCTGCCTTCGAGTACGTGCCTGCAGTCGGCCCGGATACGCCCCATCTCACGCTCTAGTCCCTCTTCTCCCCCCTTTCCTCCGCTCGAGGAGTAGTGATGCGTCATCTTCCAGTCGTTGAAGTTTGCGTTTCGAGAAGTTTTTCACCCAGGTTCGCGGGTCCGCTGTTGCTGGCCCTTGCCTTGACGGCAGCGTTGCAAGCCGCCCCGGCCTGGTCCGCCACGCCCGCCATGCCGGCCGCCGCCGGCGACACGCGCGCCGCCGCCCGGCAAGCGCCCCTGACGCTGGACGGCCGGTCGCTCACTGCCGCTGACGTGGTCGCCGTCGCGCGCGGCAGCCGGCCCGTGGCGGCCACCGAGGCCGCGTGGCAGCGCGTCGCCCGGTCGCACGATCTGCTGCTGGAATACGGCCGCCTGGGACAGCCCGTGTACGGTCTGAATCGCGGCGTGGGCCAGAACAAGGACCAGACCATCTTCTCGGGCGACACGCTGTCGGACGAGGCCCGGGCATTGTCTGCGGCCTTCAACCACCGCATGCTGCTGTCGCACACCGTGGCCTACGGCGAGCCGGCGGCAGCGGACACGGTGCGAGCCGCCATGCTGATAAGGCTGAACACGGCGCTGGCCGGCGGTACCGGCATGAGCCCGCCCCTGGTTCGCCAATACGCCGATTTTCTCAACCAGGGTTTGACGCCGGTGGTGCTGGGCCAAGGCTCCGTCGGCCAGGCCGACATCACCATCCTGCCCCAGATCGGCCTGGCCATGATGGGCGAAGGCATGGTCGAGATCGGCGGCAAGCTCCTGCCGGCGGCCGAGGCCATGCGCCAGGCGGGCCTGGCGCCAGTACAGCCTTATGCCAAGGACTCCCTGTCCCTGCTGAGCTCCAACGCCTATGGCGCGGCCCTGGCCATCCTCGCGGCGCACGACGCCAGCCGGGTGCTGGACCGCGCCGATGAGGTGGCGGCCCTGTCGCTCGAAGGCCTGAACGGCAACATCGCGCCCTTGCTGCCCGCCACCCAGGACCAGCGTCCCTATCCGGCCCAGCAGCAGGTGGCCCGGCGCATCCTGTCGCTGCTCGAAGGCAGCGCGCTCTGGCAAACGGACGAGCAGCGGCCCCTGCAGGATCCCCTGAGCTTCCGTACCGTGAGCCAGGTGCATGGCGCCGCACGCGAAGCGCTGCGCCAACTGGACGCGCAGTTGCTGGTGCAGATCAACAGCTCGGATGACAACCCGACCGTGGCGCTGGATGTGTCGCCGCCGGCCGGCGCCACGCCGCAGGAAACCCGCTATTACGTGACTCAAGGCAAGCTGCGCGGCGCCGTGTTGCCCAGCGCCGGGTTCGACCCCACCGCCTGGGTGGTGCCGCTGCAGTCGGTAGGCGTGGCGCTTTCGCAGGTGGCCCAGTCGTCGGCGCAGCGCGTACTGCGCATGGGCGACCCCGCCTTCACCAAGCTGCCGCGCTTTCTGTCGCCCAATGACACGACCCTGGCCTACACCACGATCCAGAAGCCCGTGTCGCTATTGGCCACCGAGATCCGGACGCTGTCGCAGCCCGTCTCGTCCGACGCGCTGGCGGTCGCGGGCAATATCGAAGACGTGGCCACCAATGGCCCGCTCGCCGCGCAACGCGTGGGGCAGCAGACCGGACGGCTGCGCACCTTGCTGGGCATAGAGCTGATCCATGCGGCCCAGGCCGTGGACCTGCGCACGCGCGCCGACCCCCGGCGTCCGCTGGGCAAGGGAACCGGCGCGGTGCTGGCGGCCTTTCGGGTGGAAGTGCCGTTTCTTTCGCAAGACAGAAGACTTGCCGACGACATTGCGCGCGCCGACCGGTTTCTGGACCAGGGGCGCGACGCCGCGCTGTAGACGCCGCGCCGCCGCCTGACCAACAACAAGGGGAATGAACATGAACAAGTATCTCGCGCTGTGCCTGAGCGGCACGCTTCTGGCCGCCACGCTGTCCGCGCCCGCGGCTGGCGCCGAAGGCAAGTATCCCGATCGGCCCGTCACCATCGTCGTGCCGTTCGGCGCGGGCGGCATCGCCGACGCGTTGCCCCGCATCGTGGGCCAGGAGCTCAACAGCAAATGGGGCGTGCCTGTCATCATCGAAAACAAGGTCGGCGCCTCCGGCAATATCGGTATGGACTTCGTCGCCCGTGCCAATCCGGACGGCTACACGCTGGCCCTGGCGCCGGCTGGCAACCTGACCGTCAACCCGCTGCTCTATACCAAGCTGCCCTTCAACACGGCCCGCGACTTCGCGCCGGTGACCATGCTGGCCACTTCGCCCAATGTGCTGGTGGTCAACGACAAGGTGCCGGTCAAGACCTTCACCGAGCTGGTGGCCTATGCGCGCCAGCATCCGGACAAGCTCAACTATTCCTCGCCCGGCCCTGGCAGCGGCGCCCACCTGGCGGGCGAACTGCTCAACCAGTCGGCCGGCATCGTCACGCGCCACATTCCCTACAACGCCATGGCTGCCGCCGTCAACGATGTGGTGGCGGGCAATGTGGACATGATGTTCGCCGGGGTCTCGACCGTGCTGCCGTTTATCCAGTCCGGCAAGCTGCGCGCGCTGGCGGTCGCCGGTCCGCAACGCCTGCCGCAATTGAAGGACGTGCCCACGGTGGCCGAAAGCGGCTATCCGGGCTTCGACGTGACCTCCTGGTACGGCATCGTCGCGCCCGCCAAGGTGCCACCCGCGATCCTTGACCAGTTGCAGGCCGACATTGCCGCCGTGCTGCAGAAGGAGTCCGTGCGCCAGAAGTTCGCCGGCCTGGGCGTGGAGCCCGCCGGCTCGGACCGCGCGGATTTCACCCAAACGATCCAGCAGGAAACCGATAAATGGGCGGCCATTGTCAAGCAGGCCGGCATTCAACCGATCCAATAACCGAGGAGACATCATGCAATCCATAGACATCACCTACCTGAACGGCCCCGACGTGCGCGCGCTGGAGCTGACCGACGCGGAAATCCTGGCCGCCGTGCAAAGCGCGCTGGACGCCCAGGGGCGAGGCAAGACCGTCATCGAACCGCGCATGCACCTGGTGCCGGAGTCTTCCGCCAAGGGGCACTTCAATGTGCTGCGCGGCTATATTGAGCCGCTGCACGTGGCAGGCGTGAAAGTGGTCAGCGACTTCGTCGACAACTACAAGGTTGGCCTGCCTTCGGAAATGGCCCTGCTCAACCTGTTCGATCCGGTCAACGGCAAGCCGCTGGCCGTGGTCGACGCGACCGCCATCACCGACATGCGCACCGGCGCGGTCACGGCGCTGGGCGCCAAATATCTGGCGCGCAAGAACAGCAAAGTGCTGGGCCATATCGGTTCGCGCGGCACCTCTTACTGGAACGTGCGCCTGCTCGACAGCCTCTACGACTTCGACGAGATCCGCGTGCATTCGCGCCGTCCGGAAAGCCAGCAGGCCTTCGGCGAACGCCTGTCGCGCGACCTGGGCAAGCCGGTAAAGGTCGTCAATGATTGGGAATCCTGCGTGCGCGGCGCCGACATCGTGGTCGAAGCCTCGCGCCTGCCCGAACCCACGCCTTTGCTCAAGACCGAGTGGATCAAGCCCGGCGCCCTGGTCATGCCCTATGGCACCATGAGCGCGGTGGAGCTGAGCCTGACCGACATCATGAGCAAGGTGGTGGTCGATGACTGGGGCCAATGCCGCAAGGGCCTGCCCTACGGCGCGCTGCGCGCCCACGTCGACAGCGACCGCATCACCGAGGAAAACCTGCACGCCGAACTGGGCCAGATCGTGGCGGACCTGAAGCCCGGCCGCGAGCACGATGACGAGACCATCCTGTTCTGGCACCGCGGCCTGTCCACTACCGACATCGCGCTGGGCCACGCCATGCTGGAGAAGGCCCGCAAGATGGGCCTGGGCCAGACCTTGAAGTTTGCCTAGGCGAAGCGCCATGGATCTCATCACTTCGACGCGTATGTACGACGTGGCGCCCGCGGCGCGGGCTGCCTGGCATGCGCTGCTGCAGGCCGCGCACGCCCGCGCCGGCCTGGACGTGCACTTCGTCGAGCACGGCTGGCCGACGCCCATCGGCGAACTGTGGGAGCGGCCGGGGCTGTGCGGCGTCTTCATATGCGGCTGGCCTTACGTCACGGCGCTGCAGGCGGGGCGGGCCTTTGGCGCCGTCGCCGCAGTGGTGCCGGACTGGCCGGCCTACGAAGGCCTGCCGCGCTACCGCAGCGAATTCCTGGTGCGCGCCGACTGCGGCTGGTCGTCGCTGGCCGACGCGGCCGGCAGCCGCTATGGCTGGATGGTGCGTGACTCGCAATCGGGCTGGAACGCGCCGCGCGCGGCGCTGGCGGAGCTGGCCGCGGCCGGCGGCGCCCTGTTCGCGGCGTCCAAGGGACCCTATGGCAACCCGCGGGGCCTGCTGCGCGCCCTGGCCGACGGCGAGATCGATCTGACCGCGGCCGACGGCTGGTACCTGGATCTGCTGCGCGCGCACGATCCGGCCGCGCTGGCCGGATTGCGCACGCTGGCGTATACGCCCTGGACGCCGAATCCCTTGCTGGTGGCCGGACCCGACGTGGATCCGGCCAGCGCGCAAGCCCTGTCGGACGTCCTGCTGACCATGCACGAGGATCCAGCCCACGCGCCGCTGCTGCGCGCCGCCCATGTGGCGCGCTTCACGCGCCCTGACCCCGCGTCGTACACGGTCCTGAGCGACATGGCGCAAGCCGCAACGGCGGCCGGCTATCCCGAGATACGCTAAAGCCGGGGCAGGCGCCGCTTTGCGCAGCAGGTGTACTGCGCCGATTCCCTGGAACGTCGGCGCTTTAAAGAATTATTAAAACCCCGTGCCGACAATGCACTCCTGCGACGGCGGGCCCCCGGCCCGCCGCCAGCACGCACCCTCAGCAATGAAAGATGGCGCTGATCCGTCCGGACCGCGCGGGAGATGCATATATGAAACGCCTGCATGGCATGGAATTGTTCGCCGAAGTGGCGAAGGCGCATAGCTTCAGCCGGGCCGCCGCGGTCCTCGGCATGCCGACCTCCACGGTGTCGCGCCAGGTGGCCGAACTGGAGCGCGCGGTCGGCCTGCGGCTGCTCAGCCGCAACACGCGCCGAGTGGAATTGACCGACGCCGGCCGGCTGTATTTCGAGCGCTGCCGCCGCATTGTGGCCGAAGCCGAGATCGCCCACGAGGAATTGCGCGAGCAACTGGAAATTCCCAGCGGCCCGCTGCACGTCCAGTTGCCGGCGGCATACGCGTTGGACGCCTTGATGCCGGCCTTGGTCGAATTCGGCAGCCACTACCCCGAAATCCGCCTGCAACTGAGCGTGACCGGCCCCGAGTTCGCCGAGCACCCGCCCGAGATCGGCGACGTGGCGATCCGCCTGGGCGAACTGCCCGACTCGTCGCTGGTGGCGCGCCGACTCGGCGCGGTCCATGCCAGCCTGTACGCCGCGCCCGCCTACCTGGCGGCCCGCGGCACCCCCGCCTGCCCCGCCGACCTGGCGCGCCACGACTGCATCGGCCTGCGCGCTGGCGGCGGCCAGCCCGCGCCCTGGCCGCTGCAGCGCGGCCGCGAGCAGTTGCTGGTTCCAGTGGAGCACCGCTATGGCGCCAACGACGCCTGCATGGCCCGGCAGCTTGCCGTGCTGGGCGCCGGCATCGCGGCGCTGGGCGGAGCCGAAAGCGGCCGGCTGCGCTCCGGCGAGCTGGCGCGCGTGCTGCCGGCCTGGAGCCTCGGACCGATCGAGGTCCATGCCGTGACCGAGACCCGCCTGTTGCCCGCCCGGACCCGCCGGCTGATCGATTTTCTGGCCGATTACCTGGATGGCGCCGCGCGTTGCCACACACCGCGCCTGGAGGTGCGCCGCGCGGCCTAGGTTTTTCCCTGCGCGCACGGGCCCTCACCCCCGTCACAATATTGCATCCCGAGGCGATACGGCCCCCTTTTTCACCCGTGGGCCGCCCCTCCTGTCCTCCTTCGGCCCTGGCGCCGCCTTCCACCGTGTAAACTCCCCCCTTTTTGACTCTGGTGGTATGTTGCAGGCCCCACAGCGCACAGGTTTAAGCGGCCCGACGCTCATTCGCTTGCTGACTCGCCTGACGGATGTCGACGTTCCGCAATCCAGGCAATCGCTTTCAGACCATCTGAGCCTATGGCTCGGCTGGACGGACGCGATCGCGCTCTCCGCGGCGCTGAATACCAGCCCGCCGGTGATCGCCCCCGGCGCGCGCATGTTCAGCAGCGCCGAGGAGCGCGACTGCGCCCGCGTGCGGACCACGTTGGCCGACGCCATCGCCAGCGACACCGCGGCCACGGCCGCCAAGCGGCCCGGACCGGGACAAGCCCGCGCCCCCGCCAAGCAGTTGGCGGCGCTGGCCGAGGCCGAAGCCGACTACGCGAATTTTCGCCAGCGCTATCTGTCGTTGCAGCACACGATGGAGACCGCCGTGGGCAATCTGCGCAGCCGCCTGCGCGGCATGGTCGCGGCCAAGAATGGCGAAATGACACGTCTGGCGGTGGTCGACGCCATCATGGACCGCGCCCTGCTGCCCAAGGAACGCGCGCTGTTCGGCGTGATTCCGAAGTTGCTCCAGGGCCACTTCAACCGCTTGCGCGAGGCCGAGGCCGCTGCGCTGGCCGAGGCTGCCGCATTGGCGGAAGCAGAGGCCCAAGCAGAGGCCGACGCCGGGGCGCAAGGCGATGCCGCAGCCGAGACAGGCGCGGCGCCCGTAGTGGCGCAGGCACCGATAACGCCAGGCGCCTGGCTGGACACGTTCCGCAAAGACATGCGCAGCGTGCTGCTGGCCGAATTGGATGTTCGTTTACAACCGGTCGAAGGGCTGCTTGCCACCCTTCGCGCCAGCTAACCGGGACACTATGTCCAAATATCTGACTAATCTCGTTGTTTTCTTGGCGGGTCTGGCCGTCGTGGGCTGGATCGGCGCGGGCTATGCGGGCAACAACCCGCTGGCGCTGGCCGTGACCTTGCTGATAGGCGCCTGTTACGTGGGCGGCGCGCTCGAACTGCTGCGCTACCAGCAGGCGACCTCCTCGCTGACGCGCGCGCTTTCGGGCCTGTCCGATGCGCCCGGCAATCTCGGATCCTGGCTGGACCAGTTGCCGCCTAGCCTGCGCAACGCCACGCGCCTGCGCATCGAGGGCGAGCGCGCGGGCCTGCCCGGACCGGCGCTGACGCCGTATCTGGTGGGCCTGCTGGTCTTGCTGGGCATGCTGGGTACCTTCCTGGGCATGGTCGTGACCCTGCGCGGCACCGGCCTCGCGCTGGAAAGCGCCACCGACCTGGCCGCCATCCGCGCCTCGCTCGCCGCGCCGGTCAAGGGCCTGGGCTTCGCCTTCGGCACCTCGATCGCAGGCGTCGCCAGCTCCGCCATGCTGGGCCTGCTGGCGGCCCTGTGCCGCCGCGAACGCGTGCGCGCAGCGCAATTGCTGGACAGCAAGGCAGCCACCACGCTGCGGGTGTACTCGCAAGGCTACCAACGCGAGGAATCCTTCAAGCTGCTGCAACGCCAGGCCGAAGTCATGCAGCGCCAGGCCGACGCCATGCCGACCCTGGTCGACCAGTTGCAGACCATGATGAACAGCATGGCGCAGCAGAATCAGGCCCTGAGCGACCGCCACATGGCCAGCCAGGACGCCTTCCAGGGCAAGGCCGAAGCGGCCTACTCCCGCCTGGCCGCCGTCATGGAGCAATCCATGAAGGAAAGCGTGTCGCAAAGCGCGCGCTCGGCCGGCGCCGCCCTGCAACCGGTCGTGGAAGCGACCATGGCCAGCCTGTCGCGCGAAACCGCGTCCCTGCAAGACACCGTGACGCAAGCCGTGCAGCGCCAGCTGGAAGGCCTGACCTCGGGCTTCCAGGCCACCACCAGCAATGTCGCCGGCATCTGGAACCAAGCCCTGGCCGGACAGCAACGCGCCAGCGAGGCCCTGTCCCAGGACCTGCGGGCCTCGCTCGACCACTTCGCCCAGACCTTCGAACAACGCTCGGCCGCCCTGCTGGACAGCGTGTCCTCGCGCCTGGAGGAATCGTCGGGCAGCATGTCGCACGCCTGGACCCAGGCGCTGTCGCGCCAGGAGCAGGCCAGCGAGAAACTGGCTGGCGACAATCTGCAAGCCCTGACCGCGGCCGCGGCCAGCTTCGAGCAGCATTCGGCCTCGCTGCTGCGCACCCTGAACCAATCGCATACCCTGCTGCAATCCGACCTGGCTTCGCGCGACCAGCAGCGCCTTGCCGCCTGGACCGAAACGCTGGGCGCCATGGGCGCCACGCTGCGTCAGGAATGGGAACAGTCCGGCGCGCAGGCCGCCGAACGCCAGGAGGCGATCAGCGCCACGCTGGCGCAGGCGGTGCACGACATCACTGCGCAATCGCAGGTCCAGGCCCAATTGCTGGACGGCGTGTCGGCCCGCATGGAAGCGGCCGCCAACGGCGTCTCGCAGCAATGGGCCAGCGCCCTGGCCCGCCAGGAACAGGCCGGCGAAAAGCTGGCCGGCGACAACCGCCAGGCCCTGGCCGCGGCGGCCGCCACCTTCGAACAGCATTCCGCCGCGCTGTTGCAAACGCTGGACCAGTCGCATGCCCAGTTGCAGGCTGCGCTGGCCTCGCGCGACCAGGAACGCCTGGCCGCCTGGACCGGCACGCTGACCGCCATGGGCGCGACGCTGAGCCAGGAATGGCAGCAGGCCGGCGCCGACACCGTGGCCCGCCAACAGGCCGTCAGCGACACGCTGGCCCAGACCGCGCGCGACATCGCGGCCCAGACCCAGGCCCAGGCCGGTCTGCTGGAAAGCGTGTCGGCCCGCCTGGAAACGGCGGCCGGCAGCGTCACCCAGGCCTGGACCGAAGCCCAGGCGCGCCAGGAACAGGCCAATGCCAAGCTCGCTGGCGACAACCAGCAGGCCCTGGAAACCGCCGCGGCCACCTTCGAACAGCATTCCGCAGCTTTGCTGCAGACGCTGGACCAGTCGCACACTGAATTGCAAGCCGCGCTGGCCTCGCGCGACCAGGAACGCCTGGCCGCATGGACCGGCACGCTCACCGCCATGGCCGCCAAGCTCGGCCAGGAATGGGAACAGGCCGGCACCCAGGCCGCCCTGCGCCAATTGGAAGTCAACGACACGCTGGCCCAGACCGCGCGCGATCTCACGGCCCAGACCCAGGCCCAGGCCGGCCTGCTCGAAAGCGTATCGGCCCGCCTGGAAACGGCCGCCACCGGCGTCACCCAAGCCTGGACCGAAGCGCAGGCGCGCCAGGAGCAGGCCAACGCCAAGCTGGCCGGCGACAACCAGCAAGCGCTGGAAACCGCTGCCGCCGCCTTCGAACAACATTCCGCCGCCCTGCTGCAGACGCTGGACCAGTCGCACACTGAATTGCAGGCCGCACTGGCTTCGCGCGACCAGGAGCGCCTGGCCGCCTGGACCGGCACCCTGACCGCCATGGCCGCCAAACTCGGCCAGGAGTGGGAACAGGCCGGCACCCAAGCCGCCCTGCGCCAACTGGAA
Organism: Achromobacter sp. D7-1; assembly: GCF_059760445.1. NCBI lineage: Bacteria > Pseudomonadati > Pseudomonadota > Betaproteobacteria > Burkholderiales > Alcaligenaceae > Achromobacter > Achromobacter sp. D7-1. The sequence goes on from NZ_JCBAMT010000102.1 coordinate 16,002, forward strand.
GTCAACGACACCCTGGCCCAGACCGCGCGCGACATCACCGCGCAGAGCCAGGCCCAGGCAGGCCTGCTGGAAAGCGTATCGGCCCGCCTGGAGACCGCCGCCACCGGTGTCACCCAAGCCTGGACCGACGCGCAGGCGCGCCAGGAGCAGGCCAACGCCAAGCTGGCCGGCGACAACCAGCAGGCGCTGGAAGCCGCCGCCGCTGCGTTCGAACAGCATTCCGCCGCCCTGTTGCAAACGCTGGAGCAATCGCAAACAGACCTGCAGACCGCGCTCGCCGCCAAGGACGAAACGCGCCTGGAAGCCTGGACCGGCAAGCTCGGCGCCATCGCCGACTCGCTGCGCGCCGAATGGGAGCAGACCAGTTCCTACACGGCCAACCAGCAGCAGCAGATCTGCGACACCCTGGCCATCACCGCGCAAGACATCAGCGCGCAGACCCAGGCGTCGGCCAACGACACCATCGCCGAAATCGGCCGCCTGGTGCAGGCTGCCTCCGAGGCGCCGCGCGCCGCCGCCGAGGTCATCGGCGAACTGCGCCAGAAGCTCTCCGACAGCATGGAGCGCGACAACGACATGCTGGAAGAGCGCACTCGCCTGCTGGAGACCCTGGGCACTCTGCTGGACGCCGTCAACCACACCGCCGCCGAACAGCGCACGGCCGTGGACGCACTGGTGTCCTCGTCGGCGGACCTGCTGGACCGCGTCGGCACGCAGTTCACCGAACAGGCCCAGGCCGAAACCGGCAAGCTGGCCGAAGTGGCCGCGCAGGTCGCCAGCGGCGCGGTCGAAGTGGCCAGCCTGGGCGAATCCTTCGGCACGGCCGTGCAGCTTTTTGGCGAGTCCAACGACAAACTGGTCGCGCATCTGCAACGCATCGAAGCGGCGCTGGACAAGTCCATCGCGCGCGGCGACGAACAGCTGGCCTACTACGTGGCGCAGGCCCGTGAAGTGGTCGACCTGAGCATGGTGTCGCAGAAGCAGATCATCGAGAACCTGCAGCAGTTGGCCATCCAGCGCGCAACGGCCGGAGCGGAAGCGGCATGAGCGAGGACATCGACGGCGGCGTGGAGCCCGCGGTCCCGGCCTGGGCCGTCTTCGGCGACCTGATGTCGGTGCTGCTGGGCGCCTTCGTCCTGATCCTGGTGAGCGTCGTCGCGGTGCAGTTGCAGCTGTCGACCCAGCTCGAGGAAGAGGTCAAGCAGCGCCAGGTCGAAACCCAGCGCCGCGAGACCCTGGAACAGGCGCTGGCGGGCCCCCTGGCCGCCGGCCGCGTGACCCTGATCGACGGCCGCATCGGCATCAGCGGAAGCGTCTTGTTCGCGCTGAACTCCGACCAATTGCAGCCGGAAGGCCGCGAGGTCCTGAAGAGCCTGATCGAACCCCTGTCGGCCTATCTGAAGTCGCACAACGAAATCCTGATGGTCAGCGGCTATACCGACGACCAGCAGGTGCGCGAGGGCAACCGGCGCTTCGCCGACAACTGGGACCTGTCCGCGCAGCGCGCCCTGACCGTGACGCGCGCGCTGATCGACGAGGGCGTACCTTCGTCGGCCGTGTTCGCCGCGGCCTTCGGCTCCGAACAGCCGGTGGCCGCGAACACCGACGAGGAAGGCCGGGCCAAGAACCGCCGCGTGGAAATCGCGCCCATCCCCAAACCCTCCAGCGACGCCGGAACCAAGCATGGCCAGTGACGGCACGCGCGGCGAAATCGTCGACGCCCGGGCCGTGCTGGACGCCTGGCGGGAAACCGGCGCCGACCGCATCGCGCCGGTCCGCTTCCAGTTCATGGACGCCCTGCAACGGCGCGCCGCCACGCAAGACGGCCAAGCCCGCAGGCTGCTGGACGGCAAGCTGACGGCGCTGATCCAGGCCTATGAGGCCGAGCTGGACGGCGCTGCTGTTAAGGCTCTTGCAGCCGCCAATGAATGCGCTCATGAAGGCGCCACCGCGGCGGCTCCCGCCGCTTGCGAACCCGGAGCGTTGGCGACGCTGACCGCCTACATGGCCGACCCCGGCGCCGACGCGCGCGGCACCACGGACCTGCGAGCCGCCTACCCAGAACTGGAAGTGCTGGAGTACTTCCGCGGCGTCTGGTCGCGGGTCAGCGCGGACCGGCAAGTCCGGCAGTCCCAGGAGCAGGTGCACAAGAACGCCGGCCCGCTCAACTCCAACCAATTGGTGCACCGGGCGCTGTCGCTGATGCGCGAGGTGTCGCCGGGCTATCTGCAGCAGTTCCTGTCGTACACCGATGCCCTGATGTGGCTGGAGCAGGTACAAGCGGCCACTGCGCCCGCGCCCAAGGAGGCCGCGCCGCGCGCCGGCGCCAAGAAGACGACGCGCGGCAAAGGGCGCTAACGGCGCCGGGGTGCGGGCCAGAGCGATGCGCCCCCTCCCTGCCGCCCACCAGGCGGTCCCGCCAAGCGCCCCCCTCCTTGGCCCTCCCAGGACGCCCCCAACAGAGCGCGTCCTCCCGATTTGCGCCCTTCCCCCCATCGGCAGTAAGATACGTTCCATATACAAACCATATATGGATCATTAACTCCATGGGCATCGTCAAGATTTCCGAGCAGATGCATGAGAACCTCCGCGTCGCCAGCGGCGCGCTCAGCCGCTCCATCAATTCCCAGGCCGAACACTGGATGCGCATAGGCATGCTGTCCGAGCTCTACCCCGAGCTGCGCCACGCGGACATCTGCCAACTTCTGATCCGCATCGAGCAGGCGGAGGGCTTTGCCATCGCCTCGTTGTCCCAGGGGCTGCCGCAGGCCGCCCAGCAGGAGGCCGCATAAATGGCAAAGAAGGTTTCCATCAAGTCCGCCGCCGACATCGAAATGGCCCGCAAGGCCGGCGCCATGGCGGCGGAAGTGCTGCACATGATTGCCGAACACGTCCGCCCGGGCGTCACCACCGATGAGCTGGACCGCATCTGCCACGACTACATCGTCAATGTGCAGAAGGCGATTCCCGCCAACGTCGGCTACCACGGCTTTCCCAAGACCATCTGCGCCTCGGCCAACCACGTGATCTGCCACGGCATCCCGTCGGCCAAGGTGCTGAAGAACGGCGACATCCTCAACATCGACGTGGCCGTCATCAAAGACGGCTGGTTCGGCGACACCAGCCGCATGTACTACGTGGGCCAGCCCAGCCCGTTGGCGCGCCGCCTGGTCAACACCACCTACGAAGCCATGCGCGCCGGCATCATGGCCGTCAAGCCCGGCGCCACGCTGGGCGACATCGGCCACGCCATCCAGACCGTGGCGCACCGCGAGCACTTCAGCATCGTGCGCGAATATTGCGGCCACGGCATCGGCCAGATCTACCACGACGATCCGCAGGTGCTGCACTATGGCCGCCCGGGCGAAGGCATGGTGCTGCAGCCCGGCATGATGTTCACCATCGAACCCATGATCAACGCCGGCAAGCCGCAGACCAAGCAGCTTCCCGACGGCTGGACCGTGGTCACCAAGGACCGTTCGCTGTCGGCGCAGTGGGAGCACATGGTGGTCGTGACCGACACCGGCTACGAGGTGCTGACGCCCTGGCCGGACGGCTTCGGCGACTATCCGCCCATCCCCTGATATCCTGACGCGGCGCGCCGGCCCGGCCCATGGCAAGGAACGGAGTGCGGACAGACAAGGGCACGATCATGATCGTGCCCTTGCCGTTTCCGCCGCCCGCGCCCCATGTCCGCCCTGCCCTCCGCGTTCCGCCGTCTGGCCGCCTCCAACCTGGCCGCCCAATTCTCCGAACAGATGGCGCTCGCGGCCGCGCCGCTGGTCGCGGTCCTGGCGCTGGGCGCCAGCGCAGCAGAGACGGGTTATCTGCAAACCGCCCAGACCCTGCCCTTCCTGCTGCTGTCCCTGCCCGCCGGCGTATTGGCCGACCGGATGTCGCGGCGCGCGCTGATGACCGCCGCCGAGTGCGTGCGCGCCGCCAGCCTGCTGGGCCTGCTGGCGCTGCTTGCAACGGGGGGACTGAGCCTGGGCTGGCTGGCCGCGCTGGGTTTCCTGGGCGCGGTCGGCACGGTCGCCTACAACGTTGCCGCACCGGCGCTGGTGCCCAGGCTGGTCGCGCCCGCCGAACTGGCCAGCGCCAACCGCTGGTTGGAGCTGGCTCGCAGCACCGCCTTCTCCGCAGGGCCGGCCGCCGGCGGCGCGCTGGTCGGCTGGATGGGCGCGCCCTCGGCCTACGTGCTGGCGACCGTACTGTCACTGCTGGCAGCCCTGCTGCTGGCCGGCTTGCCCCACGACAGGCCCGGACCGGCGCCGCGCCGCCGCCTGCTGGAAGAACTGCGCGAAGGCGCGGCCTTTGTCCTCACGCACCCGCTGCTGCGCCCGGTGCTGGTGACCGCCGTGTTCTTCAACACTGCCTGGTTCGTGCTGCAAGCCGTCTACGTCGCCTACGCCATCGAACGGCTGGGCCTGTCGGCCGCGGCCGTCGGCCTCACGCTGGGGGTGTACGGCGGCGGCATGGTGGCCGGCGCCCTGCTGGCGCCCTGGCTGGCCCAGCGGCTGAGCTTCGGCGGCATGATCGCGGTCGGCCCCTTGGCCGCCTTGATCGCAAGCGTCATTCTGCTGTCCACCTTGGTCTATCCGTCCGGCGCCTGGGCTGCGGCGGGCTTCTTCCTGTTCGGTGCGGGTCCCATACTCTGGACCATCACCACCACCACGCTGCGCCAGGCCATCACGCCCAATGCCCTGCTGGGCCGGGTGTCCGCCGTCATCCTTACCGCCACCTTCGGCGCCCGCCCCGTCGGCGCGCTGATCGGCGCCGCGCTCGCCGCGCGAGTCGGCGTCGAAGCCTGCCTATGGGTGTCGACCGCCGGCTTCGCCGTGCAATTCGTGGTGCTGTACACCTCGCCCGTGCTGCGCCTGCGCAGCCAGCCCGAGGCCGGCGCCTGCTGAAGACTGTTGCGCACGGAAAACCGGCAATCTGTACCTGCCCGCGTCAACCGCGGCCCGCTAGACTGCCACGGTCAATCGAAACGATGCCGGCAAGATGCTGAAAATCCTGGGTAAGGCCTCATCCATCAACGTGCGCAAGGTCCTATGGACCTGCGCCGAACTGGACCTGCCGTTCGAACACGAGGATTGGGGTTCCGGTTTCCAGCCCACCAGCGATCCCGCGTTCCTGGCGCTGAATCCGAACGCGATGGTGCCCGTCATCCGGGACGGCGACTTCGTGCTGTGGGAGTCCAACAGCATCATCCGCTACCTGGCCTCGCAATACGGCGGCCAACGCCTGTACCCCATCGAGCCCAGGCTGCGCTCCCGCGTCGACCAATGGATGGACTGGCAGGCGACCGACCTGAACCGCTCCTGGAGCTACGCCTTCATGGCCCTGGCGCGCGAATCAGCCGCCCACCGCGACCGCGCCGCGATCGAGGCATCCTGCCGCGAATGGGCGCGATTCATGGAGATACTGAACCGGCGCCTGGAACAGGCCGGCGGCTACGTCGCCGGCCCCGCGTTCTCGCTGGCCGACATTCCCGTCGGCCTGTCGGTCAACCGCTGGTTCCGCACGCCCTTCGACAAACCGCAACTGCCGGCCGTCGCCGCCTATTACGACCGGCTCGCCGAACGCGAAGGCTACCGGCTGCACGGCCGCAACGGCACCGCCTGACGCGACCAGGCGGCTACTTCACCACCCCGCAAACCAGCCGACCGCCCCCGCCGCCCAGCGGCGCCGGCGTATCGCTGTAGTTGTCGCCGCCCACGTGCACCATCACCGCACGGCCCTTCACATCGGCCAGCTTCAGATGCGGCGCCACCACGGCCTTCGTGGCCGTGCCATCCGCGGCAACCACGATGAAAGGCAGATCGCCCTGATGCCCGTCGGTCGCCATCGGACCCTTGTGCGCCTTGGTGCCCTTGGGATCGAAATGCCCGCCCGCGGCGCCGCCAGCCGCCATCTGGTTGTTCACCATGCCAGGCTCGCACGAGCCCTTCTCATGCACATGGAAGCCGTGTTCGCCGGGCGGCAAGCCCTTCAAATGCGGCGTAAGCTGCAGCCCGCCCTTGGTGTCCTTGAGTGAGATCGTGCCCGCGCTCTTGCCCACGCCTTCCGCGCTCAGGAACGACATCGACACGTCTTCCGCCAACGCCGCGCCAGACGCGCCTGCCAACGCAAGCGCCGCGACCAGCATCGAGATTTTCTTCATGGGGTGCCTCCAAGATACGCGCCCGCGGCCCGCGGACGCCCGGTGGTGCATGGGCGGCCCGTGCCGGCCATGCCGGAAAAAACAATAGCATTTGGGCCAGGACGCCCGCCAGCAATCTTCGTTCCTGATACAAACGCAGACCCTGCAAAAAAGCGCCTTCCGGCCACATTCGCGCGAGCGCACAAAACCCCGACGACACGCGCGACGTACGTCAACTG
>NZ_JCBAMT010000103.1:0-22338 GCF_059760445.1 Achromobacter sp. D7-1
CCGCCTGGCGGTCCGCGGAGGAAAAGCGCGGTTGCGGGTCAGGGTTGGCGCTGGGGGGCGAGCGGCAGGCGCAGCAGGTCCTGCCCGAGCACTACCGGTCCCTGGAAGGTCTGCCGCGCCTGCAGCCAATGCTCCGCGGGGGCGTCGCCCGGCACCAGGTGCGACAGCACCAGCGTCTTGACGCCGGCGCGGGTGGCTACCTCGCCCACCTGCTGCGGCGTGGTGTGGGCCTCCAGCAGTTGCTTGGCCAGCGCCTGCTGGCGCGCGTCCCAGGGCTTGGCGCCGACGATGTGGTCGACCCAGGCGGGGTCGATCGCCTCATGCACCAGGATGTCCGCGCCGCGTGCCAGCTTGATCAGGTTTTCGCTGACCGCCGTATCGCCGGAGAACACCACGGAGCCTGCCTTGGTGTCGAAACGGTAGGCGAAGTTGGGATACACCAGTCCGTGCGGCACCAGGATGGCGCTGACCTTGACGCGTTCGTCCTGCCAGACCGGGAACGGCTCCATCGGCGGGGCCGGTTCGGTGTTGGGATCCTTGACCACGCCGGCTGGAACCTCGATGTCGTGAGCCTGGAAGAACTGCCGGATATCCGGCACGCCTTCGCTACGCACCCGTATGTTCAGATCGGCCGCCATGCCGGCGATGACCGATTCGACCAGGTCGCGCGTACCCGCGGAAGGATTCTCCGCGTGGATCACGGGGTCGTCCTTCATGCCTGGCGCCAGCGGCGGCAGCGCGCCGCGCCGGCCGGGTCCGTAAATCTGCATCGATGCCTTGGCGCGGCGCCGGGCGCTTGGGTCATACATCAGCAGGTTGGCCAGATCGATGATGTGATCGGTATGCAGGTGCGTCAGGAACACGGCCTGTTCCGTGCCGGGCTTGACGCCGGCGCGGCGCAACTGGCGATAGGCGCCCGAGCCCAGGTCTACGACGTAGGCTTTGCCATCCACCAGCACCGCCGAGGAAATTCCGTGCGGCGAGTCGTCTCCGTACCAGGTCGGGCCGCCGGCTACGCCCAGCAGCACCAGCTCGGCCGCGCCAGGCGGTTCGGCCGCGAGCGGCGCGGAGCAGAGGCCGGCCAGGGCCATCGCCGCGGCTGCGATCAATGTCTTGCGCGCGTCAAACATGGCGGCCCTGCGGCAGCAGCGTCAGCGCCACCAGCGCGACCACGCAGGCGCCCATCACGTACAGCGCGGGCGCGAACGCCACCCCGGTGGTGTAGGTGATCCAGGTAAGAATCGCCGGCGCGAATCCGCCCAGGATGGTGACCGCCGTGTTGTACGACAGGGACATGCCCGAAGAGCGCACGCTGGTGGGAAACACTTCCGACAGCGCCGCGGGGGCGACGCCCACGTACATGGCCACCATCAGGCAGAACAGCGACTGCACCACGATGAGCGCGCCCTGGGTATGCGTTGCCTTCAGCCACATCATCAGCGGGTAGACGGCGATCAGCAGGATCAGCGCCGCCGCGCGCAGCACGGTGCGGCGGCCGTAGCGGTCCGACAGGGTGCCGGAGAACACGCAGCCGCCGATCAGGAACAGATTGCCCACCAGCGCGGCCAGGAAGGCCTGGGAACTGGTGAAGCCCAGCGATTTCTGCACATAGATGGGCATGAAAATGATGAGCGCATAGGGGCCGACGGCCCACAGCACCGACATGCACAGGCCGGTCAGCAGTTCTTTCGGATAATCCCGAATGACCGCCAGCAGCGGCGCCTTGACGTGGTCGCCCTGGCGCGCCTGGCGCGCCTGTTCCTCGCGGAAATGCGGCGTTTCGTCCAGCGCCCGGCGCATCCACAGGCCCACCGGGGCGATTGCGAGGCCGATGATGAACGGCACGCGCCAGCCCCATTCGCCCACTTGCTGTTCGGTCAGCAGAGTAGTGACCAAGGTCGCCACCAGCGCGCCCAACAGGTTGGAAATCCCCATGCTGGCCTGCAGCCAGGAGGCGTACTGGCCGCGCTTGCCTTCCGGCGCATGCTCGACCAGGAAAGCGGTGGCGCCGCCGACCTCGCCGCCGGCAGAGAAACCCTGCAGCACGCGGCCGCAGACGATCAGCAGGGGGGCGCCCACGCCGATCGCGGCATAAGGCGGCGCCGCCGCGATCAGCAGCGTGCCCACGGCCATCAGCATGATGGTCAGGGTCAGCGCCGCCTTGCGCCCGGCGCGGTCGCCATAGGATCCCAGCACCAGCGCGCCCAGCGGCCGCACCACGAAGCCCAGGCCGAAGGCCAGGAACGAGGCCATCAATTGCACGGTGGGGTCGGCGTTATGGAAAAAGTTCTGCCCGATATAGACGGCGAACAAGGCATAGACGGTGAAGTCGTACCATTCGAGGGCATTGCCCGCCGATGCTGCAATCACCGCCTTGCGGCCGCTGCGCTCATGCGCCGCAGCCTGATGTGCCGGACGGCCGGGTGGAGCGCCGGCTCCTGGATTGATCGTGATGTCTTTCATTGCTTTCCCCTGGAATCATGCGCGCTTGGAGCACGCTCTGAAAAAAATGCAGAATGGACCGCTGCCCTAGGGGCGCGCGGTGGTGGTTGGTTGCCATGCCTGCTGGTCTCGCGCCAGCCGCGCCAGATGGTGCTGGCGCGAACCGAACATGGCTTCGATCACGGTGGCCCGCTTGAAATGCGCGCCGACCTGCAACTCTTCGGTCATGCCGATGCCGCCGTGCAGCTGGATGGCGCCCTGGCCGACAATGCGGGCCGACTTGCCTACCTGGGCCTTGGCCATGGAGAGCAGCCGGTCCGCTTCGGGCAGGGCTTCCGCCAGCGCCATGTTGGCGGCCAGCGTCAGCGAACGCGCTTCTTCGAGCGCCGTGTACATGTCCACCTGCCGGTGCTGCAAGGCCTGGAAGTTTCCGATGGGACGGCCGAACTGGCGCCGGACCTTCAGGTACTCCAGCGTGGCATCGTGCATGGCCTGCATCGCGCCCAGGGCTTCGCCGCAAAGCGCGCCGATCGCGTGCGCGTACAGGTCGTCCAGAACCGCGGCGCCTTCGCCCGGACGGCCCAGGACCGCGCCGGCATCCACCCGCAAGCCGTCGAATGACAGATGCGAGGCATGGCCGCCGTCCAGCCTGCGGAACGGCCGCTGCGCCAGGCCAGCGGCGGCGGCCGGGACCAGGAATAGGGTGATGCCGTCGCGCGCGGCGGCGTCGCCTTGCGTGCGTGCGGACACCATGAATGCCTGCGCGCCTGGCGCGTCGAACACCATGCGCTTGGCGCCGTCCAACACGTACTCGGCGCCGTCCCGCCGCGCCCGCGAGCTCACCGCGTAGCGATTCTCGTGGGAGTCTTCTTCGCGGTGCGCCAGCGCCATCCGGTGGTCGCCCGATGCCAACGGACCCAGGCAGGCGTCGCGCTGCGCGGGCGTGCCATGCCGCAGCAGGCATCCGGCGCCCAGCACGGCGGTCGACAGATAGGGTTCGCCGGCCAGCGCCTTGCCCAGCGCCTCCATGATGATCATGGTTTCCACCGGTCCGCCGCCGATGCCGCCATTTTCTTCCGGCAGCAGCAGCGCCAGCCAACCCAGGTCGGCCATCAATTTCCAATCCTCTGGCGCATGGCCGGCGGCGCTGGCGATCAGGCGGCGCCGGCGTTCGAAGTCGCCATGTTCGCGGGCGTAGGTTTCGGCGCTTTCATGCAGCATGCGCTGCAGTTCGTTGAACGAAAAATCCATGGTAGGTCTCCTACAATCCCAGCACGTGCTTGGCCAGGATGTTGCGCTGGATCTCGTTCGAGCCGCCCCAGATCGTCACCTTGCGCAAATTGAAGTACAGCGGGCCCGCCGCTGCCGCGAAATCCGGGCCCAGCGCGTCCGGGTCCGCGCTCAAGCCGTCCAGCAGCGCCTCGTCCAGCGCCAGCGCGTCTTCCCCGAGGCAATCCATCGCCAGTTCGCTGATGGCCTGTTCGATTTCGGTCCCGCGTATCTTCAGGATCGAGGCGGCGCTGCCGGGACTCTGCCCGGCATTCATGGCGCTCAGGAAGCGCAGTTCGGTGTATTCCAGCGCGCACAGCTGCGTTTCCAGGTCGACCACGCGCAAGCGCAGCGCCGGGTCGTCCAGGCGAGTCCCGCCCATGCCGTCCGGCAGCCGCCGCGCCACGCCCTTGACGCGCGCCAACAGGCGCTTGGAGCGGGCCACGCCAGAGATCACGAAGCGCTCGTGTTCCAGCAGGAACTTGCCGTAGGACCAGCCTGTGCCTTCGCCGCCCACCAGCTGGGATGCCGGCACCCGGACGTTGTCGAAGAACACTTCGTTGACTTCGGCGTCGCCATCCAGCATGCGTATCGGCCGCTGGCTGATGCCGGGCGAGCGCAGGTCCAGCAACAGGAAGGAGATGCCTTGCTGCGGCCGCTCCTCCTTGCTGGTGCGCACCAGGGCGAACATCCAATCCGCCCATTGCGCCCAGGTGGTCCAGATCTTGGAGCCGTTGACGATATAGTCGTCGCCATCGCGCACGGCTGTCGTGCGCAGCGACGCCAGGTCGGACCCCGACCCGGGTTCCGAATATCCCTGGCACCACCAGTCGTGGTTGGCCAGGATGCGCGGCAGGAAACGGGCTTTCTGCGCCTCGTTGCCGTAGGTGTAGATCACCGGCCCGACCATGTTGACGCCAAACTGCACCAGCGGCGGACAGGGCTGCGCGCCGTACTCCTGCTGGAACAGGTATTTCTGCACTGCGCTCCAGCCGGGACCGCCATACTGTTCCGGCCAGTTCACCGCATACCAGCCGCGCGCCGCCAGGATGTCCTGCCAGCGGGTGTAGTCGCTGCGCGCAAGGCGCAGGCCCAGTTCGACTTTGCGCCGGATGTCGGCCGGCAAGTGGGCGGCGATGAAATCGCGCACCTCGCAGCGGAAGCGTTCTTCTTCCGCGCTGAACCGCATTTCCATTCCCATGCTCCTCAGATCACACCGGCCGCGCGCAGGCCATCTATCGCCGCGGCATCCATTCCCAACACATCCGCAAGGACGGCAGCGCTGTGCTGCCCCAGCGCCGGCGCGGTGGCCAGCCTGCCGCGCCGCATTCCCGAGAAATGCACCGGCTGCTCCACCAAAGCCGTCTCGCCCAGGACGGGGTGGGGGGCGCGCGTGGTCAGCTGGCGCACCTGGGCCTGCTCGCTGTCGACTGCCTGCGCGGTGTCCTGGATGGGCGCGGCGGGCACGCCGGCGCGCGTCATGGCCGCCACGGCTTCCTGCACGCTCAACCTCATGCTCCAGGCTTCGATCAGCGGACGCAGTTCGGCGTCATGGCGGCTGCGTTCGCTATCGGTACGAAAGCGCGGATCGGCCGGCAGCTCGGGGCGGCCGATGGTGTCCGCGACCGCCTGGAACAGCTTGTCGTTCGCCGCCGCGATCACCAGATGGCCGTCGTTCGCGGCGTAGGCGCCAAACGGCGAGCTCAGCGGATGCCGGTTGCCGACGCGCACGGGCGCCGCGCCGCCGAACAGATACTGCGCCAGCGCCGTGGGCTGCATGGCCAGTAGCGAATCGAACATGGCGACGTCCACATGGCGGCCTTGGCCGCCGCGTTCGCGGTCATACAGCGCAGCCATCACGCCCCAGGCGGCGAACATGCCTGCGCAGATATCGCCCACTGATTCGCCGATCAGGGTGGGCGCGCCTTGCGCCTCGCCGGTCAGGCTCATCAGCCCGCTCATGGCCTGGGCCACCACGTCGTACGAAGGGCGGGCGGCATTCGGACCGTTTTGCCCGAAGCCGGAGATGCTGCAATACACCAGGCGCGGGAACAGCTCGGAAAGTTCGGCGTAGCCGATACCCAGTTTGTCGGCCACGCCAGGCTTGAAGTTCTCGATGAGGACATCGCTCCTGGCGGCCAGTTCGCGCGCGATGCGCCGGCCTTCGTCCATCTTCAGGTCTAGCCGGATGCTCTTCTTGCCCCGGTTATTGAGGATGAAGTTGGTGCTTTCGCCTTGCACCATGCGTCCCATGTGGCGCTGGTCATCGCCTTGGGGCGGTTCGACCTTGATGACCTCGGCGCCCAGGTCGGCCAGCATGGCCGTGCAGTACGGCCCCGCCAGCACCCGCGTGAAATCCAGCACGCGCACCCCGTCAAGCATCTTTCTGTCCATGGCCGCTAGTCGCCACGTCCAGGGTTGCCATGCCCGTGCTGCGCGGTGTCGATGCGGGCGATGCCCTTTTTCTGCACTTCGTCCAGCGCCTCTTCGTAGCCGGCGTCGGCATAGCGCAGCACGCCGCTGGCGGTGTCGTTGGTCATCGACAGGCGCAGCCGCTGGTCGGCGGCCGCGGTGCCGTCAGCCACCACCGTGACGCCGGCGCTGGTCATGTAGCCGCTGTATCCGCCGCCGCCGGAATGGATCGCGACCAGGTCGGCGCTGGACGAGCAATTGATCATGGCATTGAGCAACGGCCAGTCGGCGATGGCGTCGGAGCCGTCGCGCATGTTTTCCGTCATGATGTTCGGATGGGCCATGGCGCCGGCGTCCAGGTGGTCGCGCGTGAAGGCCACGGGCGCGCTGAGCACGCCTTCGCGCACCATCCGGTTGACTTCCAGCGCCAGCTCGGTGCGCTCGCCGTGCCCAAGCCAGGCGATGCGTGCGGGCAAGCCCTCGAACGGCACTTCCTTGCGTGCCAGGCGGATCCAGTTGGACACGATGAAGTTGTCCGGAAAACGTTGCAGCAGGAAGTCGTCGATCTTGCGGATGTCGTCGGCGTCGTTCGACAGCGCGATCCAGCGGAATGGACCGATGGCGCGGGCGAACAGGGGCCGCAGGAAGGCTTCGGTGAACACCGGGATCTCGAAGGCGCGTTCGACGCCGCCCTGTTTGGCGTGGGTGCGGATGAGGTTGCCGTTGTCGAACACGACCGAGCCGCGGTCCTGGAACCCGAGCATGGCGGTGACATGCCGGACGATCGAGGCGCGGCTGGCGTCCATCAGTCCGGACACGTCGCTGCGGCGCATTTCCGCCACTTGTTCCAGCGTATGGCCAGCGGGGATGTAGCCATAGACCAGGTCGTGCGCCGAGGTCTGGTCGGTGACGATGTCGGGCACGATGCCGCGGGCCAGGATTTCGGGGTAGACGTCCGCGGCGTTGCCCAGCAGGCCGACCGAAATGGGTTCGCGGCGGGCCTGTGCCTGGCGGATCAGGTCCAGGGCCTCGTCCAGGGAGTCGGCGCGCCGTTCGAGGAAGCCCGCCTTGATGCGCTTTTCGATGCGCTCGGGGTTGATCTCCACCGTGAGGATGGCGGCATTCGCCATGCGGCCGGCCAGCGGCTGCGCGCCGCCCATGCCGCCCATGCCCGCCGTCAGGATGAAGCGTCCGCGCAGATCGTTGTCGAAATGGCGTTCGGCGATGCGCGAGAAGATCTCGTAGGTGCCCTGGATCACGCCTTGCGAGCCGATGTACTGCCAGTCGCCCGCTGTCAGTCCGCCCCAGCAGATCAGGTTGTCGCGTTCCAGCTGATAGAAGTTCTCGGCGTGCGCCCACTGGCCGACCATGTTGCAGTTCGCCATGATCACGATCGGCGCTTGCGGATGCGTGCGCAGCACGCCGATGGGCTTGCCCGATTGCACGATGAGCGTCTGGTCTTCCTCCAGTTCCATCAGGGCTTTGACCATGGCGTCATGCGCGGGCCAGTCGCGCGCGGCGCGGCCCAGTGCCGCATAGACCACCAGGTTGGCCGGGTCTTCGCCCACCGCCAGCACGTTTTCCAGCAGGCGCAGCAGCGCTTCCTGGCGCCAGCCTTTGCAGCGCAGGGTGTTGCCGCCGGGGATATTGAATTCTCGTTTCACGCCGTTTACCTCAGGATGCCAATGCGTAGTCGGTGAAGTTCATGCCCAGCGCCTTTTCCACGATGGGGTAGACCGACGGGTCGGTCACGCTGGAGGAGAGGGGGATGTGTTGCTTGCGCACGTGCAGGACGCTGACTTGCAGGCCCTCGCGCAGCTTGCCCGCGCTGACCGGGTTGCCATCGCTGTCCAGCGTGGTGATCACGTCCGGGTAGCAGGCGACCCGTTCTCCGTGGCTGTCGGTCACCGCCATGTGCTCGTTCATCACATGGATGACGCGCTTGGCGGCGCCTTCACCGATTTCGACGGTGCCGATGTCGAAGGCCTCTTCGGTGTAGCGCAGCGTGTTGCGCACCACCTTGCCGGAAGCGATGATCTCGCCCTGCGTGGCCTTGCAGATCGCATCGATGACCGCGCTGCCGCCGCGCGGCTGCGCCGCGATGATGGCTTCGCCCAGCGCCAGCGCCTTGCTGATGCCGCCCAGCGCGGCGTGGCGGCGCACGTAGGATGCGCGTATGGGGTTGCGGCAGCTGGCGATGAAGCCGCCCGCCATGTCAGCCGCCTTGCGCAGCACCGGCGAGACCTTGCCGGTGGCGCCGTGGACCGTCAGCTCCATATAGGAATTGCTGGCGCGATTGCCGCCCACCGCGCACTGGATCATCGGTTCGGGGCTGCCCGCCAATCCGAGCGAACCCATGTCGCCGGTGGGGTGGGCGCGGATGTCGCCCACGGCGTCGACCACCTTGGTGCCCAGCACCGCCGAAGGCAGCCAGCCGTTCAAGGTGCTGGACATGCCGTTCTGGCCGATGATCAGTCCGTAGACCCGTTCTCCGAGCGCGTCCTGCAGCCGCTGCGCGGCCTTGACGTAGTCGATGCCCAGCATTTGCCAGTCGGTGAGCCCGCCCGGCGCGCCGATGGCGGCCGCGGTGGCGATCCACGCGTCGTCTGGCACCTCGTCCATGGTCACCAGTTCAGGGCGGCCGATGGTTACGGCCAGCGAGCCCAGTTCGCGCCCATGCTCGGCCCAGCCGCCGCCGCCGCAGGCGAATACCGAGCCGCCCCGAACCGCGGCTTCGACGTCCTGCATCGTCAAGATTCTTCCCATGACCCCATTCCTCCCGATTGCTGTTTTCAACGATCCCGCAGCGCTTGTGCGGGATGGACGGGGGGATCATAGGAAGCAAGCTTGATAATGTCGTATTACCTTTTATGCTTTGTACATAACATCATGTTAATTGCTGGGCGCGCTCATAGCGGAGCGATAGGGCGCTCGCCGCATGGCCTGAGGGATATCCCCTAGGCGCGGGGCAAGGTGCGCAGCCGCGCTAGGCGCGCTGGTCGAGCTTGTGCAGCACGTCGATAAAGGCCAAGGCCAGCCGTGACAGCGGCTGGAGCTGGACGTGGAACACATTGACCGGCGCATTCACGGTGCCGATGATGGGCAAGGTCACCACTTCCGACCAGATCGGCCCGGCGACCGTGATCTCGTCCACCAGCGCCACCCCGGCGCCGGCTTGCACCAGCGCGCAGGCGACGTGGGCTTGCTGAACCTCGATGCGCGGTTCGGGCTGCTCGTTCTCGCCGCCGAACAGCTTGTTGATCAACATGCCGAAGGGGATGTCCGCGCTATAGCCGATCAAAGGCTCTTCGGCCAGATCGTGCACCGTGACGCGGCCGCGCGCCGCCAGCGGATGGCCTTTGGGCAGTACCGCCACGATCTGGTTTTCGTACAGCGGCTGCCATGCCAGGCTAGGGTGGTCCACCGGCATGTAGGCCACGCCCAACTCCACCTGCTGCGTCAGCAGCGATTGCTGCATCACCGCGGGGATCAGGGTCTGCAGCACGATGCGCACTTCCGGGAATTGGCGCCGGAACTGCGCGATCGCGCGCGGCAGCAGGGATTGGCCGAGGCTGGGGCTGCAGGACAACCGCAACTGGCCTTCGCGGTTTTCCGCCAGGTTGTCCGCCACTTCGTTCACGCGCTGCACGTTCTGGTAAAGCGCCGTGACCTCCACGAACAGCCGATGGGCTTCCGGCGTGGGGTACAGCCGGCCCTTGATGCGCTGGAACAGCATCAGGCCCAGGCGTTGCTCCGTATAGGAGATCAGCCGGCTGACCGCGGGCTGCGAGACAAAAAGCAGCTTGGACGCGCCACTGATGGAACCGCTGAGCATGATGGCCCGGAAGACCTCGATCTGCCGTAGATTTAATTTCATATGCTTAACCTGATGTTAATTCTCACGCACATATAAGCATAAGACGTTTTGGGAGGGGGCTCCTACACTGCCTGCATTCAACCCAGGATGGAAGCGGTCATGAGCGATTTCGATTTGGTGGTGCGTGGCAATATCGTCGACCCGGATGGCGTGACGATGGACGGCTGGCTGGCGGTGAGGGACGGCAAGATCGCGGCGCGCGGCGCCGGCCCGGCCCCCGCGGGCCGCGACAGCGTGGATGCGCGCGGCCAGTGGGTCGTGCCGGGCGTGGTCGACGGCCAGGTGCACTCGGGCAGCCAACTGAATCAGGAAGGGCTGGGCTGGGCGTCGCGCGCCGCTGCCGCCGGCGGGGTGACGGTCATGGTCGACATGCCTTACGACGATCCGGAACCCGTGGCTTCGCGCCCGCAGCTGGAGGCCAAGATCGCCGAAGTCGAGCGCGACTGCCACGTGGACGTGGCGCTGTTTGGCACCCTGAACACCCAGCACGGCCTGGCGGCGGCGGCCGGTCTGATCGAAGGCGGGGTCTGCGCGTTCAAGTTCTCCACCTTCGAAGCCACGCCGGGCCGGTTTCCCCGCATCGAGGAAGACGACCTGTATGAAGCCTTCCGCCTGATCGCGCCTTCCGGACTGGTTTGCGGCGTGCATAACCAGATGCAGGAAATGACCCGCAAGAACATCGCGCGCCTGATCGAAGCGGACGACACGGGCTGGGACGCCTTCATGCGAGCGCACACGCCGCTGATCGAAAACCTGGCCACGGCGCTGATCTATGAGATCGGCGCCGAAACCGGCGCCCGCGCCCACGCGGTGCATGTGTCGACCTCGCGCGGCTTCGAGATCTGCAATATGTATCGCCGCAACGGTCATCGCGCCAGTATTGAAACCTGCATCCAGTACCTGATGCTGAACCATGAAGAGCACACCCGCCGCTTCGGCGCGAAGACCAAGCACTATCCGCCGATCCGGCCCAAGGCCGAGGTCGACCTGCTCTGGACCCATATCGCCAACGACGAATGCACCTTCGTGTCGTCGGACCATGTCAGCTGGGGCCTGGAGCGCAAGCAGAATCCGAACGTGTTCAAGAACTCGTCCGGCGGCCCCGGCCTGGAGACGCTGCTGCCTGCTTTCTGGACGGGTTGCGAAGAGCATGGCATCGCGCCGTCCATGGTGGTGCGCCAACTGAGCCGCAATCCCGCGCAGCACTTCCTGCTGGACGACCGCAAGGGCACGCTGGACGTGGGCAAGGACGCCGACATCGTCATCCTCAAGCCGGAACGCTATGCTTTCGATCCGTCGACCAGCCTGTCGGCGGTGCAGTGGAGTTCGTTCGAAGGCCGCGAGTTCACCGTGCGCGTCGCGGGCACCTGGTGCCGCGGCCAGCAGGTCTATGACGGAGAGCACATCGTCAACCAGAAGGGCGACGGCAGCTTCCTGCGCCCGCGCCAGGCTTGAGGGACACGGCAATGTCTGTGCAGTTTCCTCCTCTGAACGCCGAGCGCCTCTGGGCCCGCGTCGAAACCCTGTCCCGATACACGCTGCCCGACGTCCCCTGGACGCGCCGCGCGTTCTCGCCGCTGTTCGATGAAGCCCGCGCCTGGCTGCGCGGCGAATTCGAAGCCGCGGGCCTCTCGACCCGCCTGGACGCCGGCGGCAACCTGGTCGGCACGCTGGCCGGGCGCGATCCGGCGCGCAAGCCCATTGGCACCGGCTCGCACTGCGACACCGTCATGGCCGGCGGCCGGTTCGACGGCATCATCGGCGTGCTGGCCGGCATCGAAGTGGCCCACAGCCTGCGCGAGCATGGCGTGCAGCTGGAGCACCCTTTCGAGGTCATCGACTTCCTGTCCGAAGAGCCCAGCGACTACGGCATCTCCTGCGTCGGCAGCCGCGCGCTGTGCGGCCAGTTGACGCCCGACATGCTGCAGGCTCGCAACCCCGATGGCGAAACGCTGGCGGCCGGCATTGCCCGCATCGGCGGCGACCCCTCGGCGCTGGGCGCGCCGCTGCGCGGCCCGGGCGGCACTGCCGCCTTCGTCGAACTGCATATCGAACAAGGCCCGGTGCTGGAAAGCCGCGGCCTGCCCATCGGCGTGGTCACCAACATCGTCGGCATCCGCCGCGTGCAGATCACGGTGGAAGGCCAGCCCGACCATGCCGGCACCACGCCCATGGACATCCGCCGCGACGCCCTGGTGGGCGCGGCCCGCATCATCGACGCGGCCAACCGCCAGGCCAGCGCCGCCAGCGGCAATCCGCATTACGTGGTCGCCACCGTGGGCCGCCTGTCGATGACGCCCAACGCCGCCAACGCGGTGCCGGGGCGCGTCGAACTGACGCTGGAAATGCGCAGCGACAGCGATGCCGTGCTGGATGCATTTCCGGAAACCTTGATGGCTGGCGTGGCGGGCGACCTCCAGGCGCTGCGCCTGACCGCCAGCTTCACGCAGCTGAGCCGCGCCCGTCCCACCGACTGCACGCCGCTGGTGATGGACGCGGTGCAAGCCGCCGCGGATCAGTTGGGCTATGCCTCGATGCGCCTGCCCAGCGGCGCGGGCCACGACGCCGTCTACATGGCGCCCACCGGCCCCATCGGCATGATCTTCATCCCCTGCCTGAACGGCCGCAGCCACTGCCCGGAAGAGTGGATCGAGCCCGCGCAGCTGCTGGACGGCACCCGCGTGCTGTACCAGTCGGTTCTGGAACTGGATCGGAAGTTGCGGGCATAGCGGAGCGGGCGCCCAAAAAGGCGCCCGCCGTACCCGCTGCCGCTATTTCTTCACCAGCGGGCAGGACGAGCGCGACAGCGGCATGAAGGCCTGGTCGCCGGGCAGGGTGGCCACCAGCTTGTAGTAGTCCCAAGGCCGCTTGGACTCGGATGGCTTCTTGACCTCGAACAGGTACATGTCGTGCACCATGCGGCCATCCTCGCGGATGCGGCCGTTGGTGGCGAAGAAGTCGTTGATGGGCATGGACTTCATCTGCTTCATCACCGCCGTGGGCTCGTCGGTACCGGCTGCCTGCACCGACTTCAGGTAGTGCATCACCGACGAATACGTGCCGGCCTGACTCATGTTGGGCATTTTCTTCAGCTTGTCGTAGTAGCGCTGCGACCAGGCCCGGGTCTGGTCGTTCATGTCCCAGTAGAAGGCTTCCGTCAGCGTCAGTCCGGCAGCGGCGTCCAGGCCGATGGCGTGGATGTCGTTGATGTACAGCAGGAGTCCGGCCATCTTCTGGCCGCCCTTGGTCAGCCCGAATTCGCTGGCCGCCTTGATGGCGTTGACCGTGTCGCCGCCAGCGTTGGCCAGCCCCACGATCTGCGCCCGGCTGGCCTGGGCTTGCAGCAGGTAAGAGGCGAAATCGCTGGAGCCCAGCGGGTGGCGCGATGCGCCCAGCACGGTGCCGCCGTTGGCCTTGACGACTTCGGTGGCGGAGGCTTGCAAGGTGTGGCCGAAGGCGTAGTCGGCCGTCAGGAAGTACCAGCTCTTGCCGCCTTGCTCGACCGTGGCGCGCGCCGTGGTGTTGGCCAGCGACCAGGTGTCGTAGGTGTAGTGCACGGAATAGGGCGAGCACAGGTCGTTGGTGATGCGTTCGGTGCCGGGTCCGCTGAACACCACGATCTTCTTTTTCTCGCGGGCCACTTCCAGCACGGCCAGCGCGGGGGCGGAGCCCGCCACGTCCATGATGGCGTCGACCTTCTGGGTGTCGTACCACTCGCGTGCTTTTGCGGCGGCGATGTCGGCCTTGTTCTGGTGATCCACCACCATCAGGTCGACCTTCTTGCCCAGCACCGTGCCGCCGAAGTCGGCGATGGCCATTTCGGCGGCGGTCGCGCTGCCTTTGCCCGTGACGTCGGCATACACGCCGCTCATGTCCAGGATCAGGCCCAGGCGGACCACGTCATCGGAGATCGCCTGCGCCATGGCGCAGGGCGCGGCGGCGAAGGCGGAAAGCAAGGCTAGCGTGCTGCGCAACTTCAGGGAAATCCGGGGGGGTCTACGGCATTTCATGGTTAGTCTCCTTTATGCCGGTCTTGTTCGGATACTGCTGGCGCTTGGGGATCTGCTGCGGCGCTCTGTTGTGGCCTTACGCTGGCGGGTCGCGGTGGGGAGGCTCCTTGTGGTGAAGGCGGTCTAGCGGTGGGTGAGCAGGTCGAATTCCATCCGCACCTTGCGGAACGGGAATTCCAGCCGCGCGAAATACACCACGCGGCCGTCGATGCAGGCATAGCGGCGCAACTCCGCAACCGGAGAGGACACCGGGATCTGCAGGGATTCGGCGGATTCCTGGCCGGCCTCGATCACGTTCAGCACCTGGCGCGCTTCGCTGATGCGCGCGCCGTAGAACTGGTCCAGCACCGGCGCCACGGTGCTCTTGCGGATGCGGGCGCGGTGCTTGCGAAACAGCACGCTGTCCAGGAAGACCTCGCTATAGCAGAAGGGATCGCCATCCGTGGTGTGTATCCGCCGCAAGTATTGGAAGCTGCCGCCGCGGTCCGCGCTGCAAGGCATGCCCAGCGTGTCGGGCAGGGGCGAATCGGCGCTGGATTCCACCAGCGATACCGTACCCAGCTGGTTGCTCAGCTCCACGGTTTCGGCCCAGGTCTTGGGGATCAGCAGGGTGGGCGTTTCGGGCAGTTCGGCGTTGACGAAGGTGCCCGATCCGCGCGAGCGCCGGATCAGGCCATCGTCTTCCAGCAGGCCGAACGCCTGCCGGATGGTGGCGCGCGAAATGCCATAGGTGGCCATCAGCGATTCCAGCGGCGGAATCTGCTGGCCGGGCCGCCAGGTACGGTTCTGGATATTGCTGCGAAACAGCGCCGCCGCCTGCAAATACAGCGGCTGGGGGCTGCGCGAGAAGAGCTTGGGGTCGGGCATGTTCAGGCGGACGGCGTCGTTGGCGGAGCCGCGAGTATGGCATCGGCCATCTCGCGCAGCCGGTGCTTCTGGATCTTGACCGAATTGGCGCTTTCCACCGAGGGGAATTCGTCCAGCACGCTAAAGCCGGCCGGCGTCTTGAAACCCGCCATCGTCGCCTTGCACGCGGCGGTCCAGCCCGCCGGGTCCGCCGCCGCGCCCGCGTGCAGCAGCACGAAGGCGTAGGGTACGGTCTTGCCCTTGTGGGTGGCGCCCACCACCTGGCAGGCGCGCACGCCAGGCAGGGTTTCGACTACCTGTTCGATTTCCACCGGATTGACCAGGAAGCCGGACAGGCGCAGCGAATCGCCCATGCGGGTCTGGAACACGAATTGGCGCGGGTTCAGCGCGTAGCCGAGATCGCCGGTCTTGAAGTAGCCGTCGTCGGTCAAGGCGTTGCGGGTGGCTTCCGGGTTATCCAGATAGCCTTGCATCAGGCTGGGCGAGAGGATTTCGAGTTCGCCGGACTGGCCTTGCGGCAGGACTTCGCCCGTGGCGGGATCGCGGGCGCGCACGCGGGCTTCGGGGTAGATCAGCTTGCCGCCCGGCTGGTGGCGCACGGACACGTCGCCCTCGGCCGGATCGCGCGGCTGGCCGGCGACCAGCGCCACCAGTTCGCTGGAGCCATACAAGCCGGTCAGTGGCACGCCGGCCTCGATCGCCAGATCGAGCATATTGTCCAGCGCCGGCGTGAAGCTGGCGAAGCCGAACAGCCGCGCCGAGGCGAAGTCGCCCGGGGCCGCGGCCCGCATCATGCCGACCAGGGCCTCGTTGTTGGCGTAGGTGTGCGTCACCGCGTGGCGGCGCACCGCGGCGGCGGATTGCGCCGCGTCGAACACGGGAGCGCAGACCACGGGCGCGCCTTGCGCCAGGCCGCCGGCCAGGGTCGCGAAACCGAAGGCGCCGCAGAACGGCGCGCTGGCCAGCACGCAGCTCTGGTCGTCATAGCCATAGGCCCGTGCCACGGCTGCGCCGTGGTGCAGCAAGGTGCGCTGGTCATGCAGCACGAACTTGGGCCTGGACGTGGTGCCGGACGTGGTGAAGCACAGCACGCCCGCATTGGGCTGGGCCGCGGGCGCGGGCTCGGCGCAGGCCAGCAGATCCTGGTAGCGGTGCGCCGGTTTGCCATGCAGGGAGGCGGGCAGCGCTTCATCGGCGTCGGCCAGTGCGACCACGCCTTGCAGGCGCGACAGATGCTGCGGCGCGACCTCGCCCAGGATGCCCTGGAAGTCTATGCCTTTGAACCCCGGCCAGAACACCAGCCAGTCCGCCTTGCCACGGCCCAGAATGTCGGCCAGCTCCAGCGCCCGGAAGCGCGTGTTGACGGCCAGCACCAGCGTGCCCAGGTGCGCGCAGGCCAGGAAGGATTGCACCCAGGCGGCGCAATTGGGCAGCCAGACCGCCACGCGCTGGCCGGGGCGCACGCCCAGGCGCGCGAGACCGGCGGCCAGCGCGCGGCTCTGCGCCCGCAGTTGCGCGGCGCTGATGGGCTGGTCTTGGTCGATCAGCAGCGGCGCGCCGGGCTGGCGCGCCGCGAGCGCGTCCAGGTGTTCGGAGAAAGTCGAGCACGGCAGGTTCATGGCTTACACCGTGGCGATGGGCGTCACGGGCGAACCGACCGCGCCGGGCATGCGCAAGGGCGGGGCGGTCAGCAGGAAGCGGTTGCGGCCTTGCGCGTGCAGCCAGTCGGCCAGGTCCTTCAGGTACCAGAGTTCGGCCAGCGGCAGGCCCAGCTTGAAGAGGCAATGGTGGTGCAGCGGCAGGATCGAGTGGCCGGGGCCGGACGTGCGCGCCGGGTAGGCTTCGACCGCGTAGTTGTCGGCGCAGATCGCGGCGATGCCGGACTGCGTGATCCATTCCAGCAGCGCCGGGTCGGAGCCGTCCAGCACGGCGCCGGTCTGCTCCAGTTTGTGCGGGTCGGGCTGGCCGTTCATGGCCACGATCTCTTCGGCGAAGCCGGTGCGCAGCACCAGCATGTCGCCGCTTTCGACAGAGACCCTTTGAGCCTGCATGGCTTCCTGCAAGCGGGCGTGGTCCACGAGGGTACGGCCCGGGCCGAAGGCGCGCGCCAAGTCCACCAGCACGCCGCGGCCCTGCATGCCTTTCTCGGCGTAGCGGCTGATGCCGAGCTTGCGCGCGTAAGAGCCGCCGGGCGGGCAGCAGGCGTGGTCCGAGTTGTCTGGATCGGCGCCGCCGAACACGTCCACGCCGGCCGCGTAGCCGTTGTAGTAGACGCGGCGCGCCTCGCCATCGCCCTGGATGTCGAACATTGCGCCTACATGGCAGAGGCCGTCCCATTGGGTGGAGTACTGCATGGACAGCGTGACCTGGTCGTCGGACAGCACGTCCACGGCTTCGGGTTGCACCTGGGACATCTGGAAGTTCAGGTAGGGCGTGCCTTCGCGGAAGGTGGGCTTGAGCACGGGCGCGTGGCGGCGCGGATTCAGCACATTGCCGCCCGGCAGGTCCAGCGGCAAGGACAGGCAGAACACCTTGCCCGCGCGCACTTCCCGCACCGCCTGCAGCACTTTTTTCTCGGTCAGCAGGTTCAGGCGGCCGATTTCGTCATCCGGGCCGAAGTCGCCCCAGGTGGAGCCTTCGGGGCGTTGGGTCCAGCGTTTCATCTGCTTGTCTCCTGGATGTTTTCTATGTTCTTATGAATATAGTACGTATTTACGTACTTTAAAAAAGAAATCCGCAATCAGCGGGTTCGAGAGGAGACAAGCCCATGACGCAATTCCTGCATCGCAGGTTGGCGCTCACTGCGCCGGCCCTGGCCGCGCTGGCCTTCCTGACGTTTCCCGCGGCGCACGCCGCCGGCTACCCCGACCATCCCGTCACCGTCGTCGTGCCTTACCCGCCAGGCGGCGGCGCGGACATCTTCGGCCGCGCCATCGCCCACGCGCTGGAGCCGGGCCTGAAGCAGACCGTGCTGGTCGAGAACAAGCCGGGCGCGGGCGGCAATATCGGCATGGCCTAC
This sequence comes from Achromobacter sp. D7-1, assembly GCF_059760445.1. NCBI lineage: Bacteria > Pseudomonadati > Pseudomonadota > Betaproteobacteria > Burkholderiales > Alcaligenaceae > Achromobacter > Achromobacter sp. D7-1. The sequence continues at coordinate 17,897 of NZ_JCBAMT010000103.1, forward strand.
GTGGCGCGCGCCAAGCCCGACGGCTACACGTTGGGCCTGGGCACCATCGGCACCCAGACCATCAACCAGTTCCTCTACAGCAACATGGCGTTCGACCCCGAGCGCGATCTGGTGCCCATCGCGCTGGTGTCCACCACGCCCAACGTCATCGCGGTCAGCGCCAAATCGTCCTACAAGACGGTGGCCGACGTGATCAAGGCGGCCCAGCAGTCCAAGGACAAGAAGCTGACCTATGCATCGCCCGGCATCGGTTCCTCGGTGCACCTGACCGGCGCCTACTTCGAAGCCATGGCCGGCGTGACCATGCTGCACGTGCCGTTCAAGGGCACGTCGGCATCGCTGCCGGCGGTGGCGGGCGGGCAGGTCGACCTGCTGTTCGACAACCTGCCTGGCGCGCTGGCGCAGATCAAGGACGGCAATCTGGTGCGGGGCGTGGCGGTCACGTCAGCCGCGCGCGACGCCTCGGTGCCCGACCTGCCCACCGTGGCCGAATCGGGACTGCCGGGCTTCGACGTCACCGCCTGGTTTGCGCTCTACGCCCCGCGCAACACGCCTGAGCCGGTGGTCCAGCAATTGATCGAAGCGGCGCGCAGCGGCCTGAAGAGTCCGGCCGTCGCGGCCAACTTCGCTGGCATGGGCGCCAAGCCGGGGACGCTCTTCGGCGCGGACCTGGCGGCCTTCGAGGCCGGCGAGCGCAAGAAGTGGGGCGGACTCATCAAGGACAAGGGAATCACCGCGCAATGAACACACCGACCGCATTGGTCACCGGCGGCAGCCGGGGCATAGGCCGCGCCATCATCGCGCGCCTAATCGAGGACGGCTTTGAAGTCGTCAATTTCAGCCGCGGCGCGCCGGAGACGCTGCTGCGCGGTGAGACGTTCCAGTCGGTCGACCTGGGCGACGCGTCGGCCACCATCGCAGCCGCGCAGGAGCTGGCGGCGCAGCGCCAGGTCCTGCACCTGGTCAACAACGCCGGCATGATCCAGGTTGCGCGCATCGGCGACGTGACCCAGGAGCAGATGGCGCGGATCATGGCGCTTAACGTCACGGCGCCGGTCCTGCTGCTGCAGGCCCTGCTGCCCGGCATGCGGGCGGCGGGCCATGGGCGGGTGGTGAACATCGGCAGCCGCGCCGCCCTGGGTAAGGACGGGCGCACCGTCTACGGCGCGTCCAAGGCGGCGCTTGCGGGCATGACCCGGACCTGGGCGCTGGAGCTGGCGGGCAGCGGCATCACAGTGAACACCGTGGCGCCCGGACCCATCGCGACGGAGCTGTTCAACCAGTCCAATCCGCCCGGAGCGCCGCAGACCTTGGCGCTGGAAGCTGCCATCCCGGTGGGTCGCGTGGGCCGGCCCGAAGAGGTCGCGCATGCGGTGTCCATGTTCATGGACCCGCGCGCGGGCTTCATGACGGGGCAGATGCTGTACGTGTGCGGGGGAGTATCGGTGGGGCTTGCCGGCTAGCCGCTCACTGTTTTGTGAAGTGGCTCAGGCTTCAGGCACCGTCCCTGGTGGCGTCGCGTGTATCGCGAACTCGCGCGCCATTTCCTTCCTGGACAGCTTGCCGGACGCCGCCAGCGCCTGCGCCCGTTCCAGGCGCAGGCGCTTGAGCACTTCCGTGGGCGCCACGCCGAAATGCGCGGCGAACTTGCGCTGGAAGGTGCGGCGCGACATCTGGCAGGCGTCGGCCATATCGTCGACCGACCAGCGCGCCGACAGTTGCGCCTCGATTCTTTCCACCAGCTCCCGGAACGGCGCCGCGACGCGGTCCTGCAGGCGCAGCGCCTGGCTGTACTGGCGCTGGTCGCCGTTGCGGCGCATGAACACGACCAGCCGGCGCGCGACCCGCTGCGACAAGTCCGCGCCGAAGTCGCGTTCGATCAGCGCCAGCGCCAGGTCGATGCCGGCGGTGACGCCGGCCGAAGTCCAGTACTTGCCGCTTTCGATATAGATGCGGTCGTCCTCGACGCGCAGGGCAGGATGGAGCTGGCGCAGCCGGTCGGCCGAACGCCAGTGGGTGGTGACGGCGCGGCCGTCCAGCAGGCCGGCCGCGGCCAGCACGAAGGCGCCGGTGCAGACGCTGCAAGTGCGCTTGGCATCCGCGTCGCGGCGGCGCAGCCAGGCCCGCGTTTCGCCATGGGCGCCCGCAAAGTCCGCGCCGGGGCCGCCGGGCACGAACAGCATGTCCAGGCGCTCGTCGCCATCGTCGGCAAAAGTGCCGTCCACCTGCATGCGCAGGCCCTGTTCCCAGGTGGCGACCAGCGGCGTGGCGGCGATGGTGCCCAGGCGGTAGAGCTTGCGGCCGGCCTCTTCGTTGGCCGAACTGAAGGCTTGCCAGGGACCGGCCAGGTCCAGCGGCTGGAAACCGTCGTACAGGACGAACAGTACGCGCAATGGCGCATCCGGCGTTGAATTTGGCGCGCGCGTCCTGGCGCGTCCGCCTATGCTGGAAGTCATCGTTTCTAACGGAGCATCGTCATGCATGTGAATTTTCTCTTGTTCGAGGGGCTGACCCAGCTGGATATGACCGGGCCGTACGAAGTGCTGGCGGGCGCGCCGGGCTTCACCGTGGATTTTGTCGCAAAAACGCGCGACCCGGTGCGCAGCGATCGCGGGCTGTGTTTCGTGCCTACGCAGACCATCGCGTCGGCGCCGCCCTGCGATCTGCTGGTGGTGCCGGGCGGGCCGGGCACGGATGATGCCATTGTCGACGCCGACTGGGTAGCGTTCACGCGCGCGCAGGGGCTGGCGGCGCGCTATGTGTTCGGCATCTGCACCGGTTCGCTGCTGCTGGGCGCGGCGGGGCTGCTGCGCGGCAAGCGCGCCTCCAGCCATTGGCGCGCGCGTGAATTGCTATCGCGCTTCGGCGCCATCCCCAGCGACGAGCGCATGTGCGTGGACGGCAATCTGTTCACCGCCGGCGGCGTGACGTCGGGCATCGACATGGGGCTGAAAGTGGTGGCGCTGCTGTGCGGCGAGGACGTGGCCAAACTGATCCAGCTGCAGATCGAATACGACCCCCAGCCGCCGTTTCCCGGGGGCACGCCGAAGACCTCGGAGCCGGCCGTGGTGCAGCGTTACCTGGAGATGTCGCAGACTCGCTTCGAGCGCCGCTCGCAGGCGGTGGACCGGGCCGCGGCGGCAATGGCTTGAACCTGCCATCGCGCCTGGCCGCGCCGCGTGGTCATTTCGCCAGATGATCCAGCGGCAGCGGGCTTTGCGGCTTGACGGTCTGGATGGCGAAATTGCTGCGGATGTCCTTCACGCCAGGCAGCTTCAACAGCGTGCCCAATAGGAAGCGCTCGTAGGCGCGCAGGTCCGGCACAACGACCTGCAGCAGGAAGTCGGATTCGCCGGACACCAAGTGGGCGGCGATGACTTCCGGCAAGGTGCTGACTTCCTTACGGAACAAAGCCGAGTCCTTTTCGTGGTGCCGTTCCACCTTGATGCCGACGAAGACGGTCAGGCCCAGGCCGACCTCGTCCGGCGCCAGGCGGGCTTCGTACCCCTGGATGACGCCGGCCTCTTCCAGCAGCCGCACCCGCCGCAGGCAGGGCGAAGGGGACAGGCCGATCTGCTCGGCGAGTTCGACATTGGTCAGCCGGCCGTTCTGCTGCAAGGCCTCCAGGATCCGGCGGTCGTAGGCGTCCAGTTCGCGTTTTGGCATGGAATTGGATTCAGGATTTATGGATTGGCGGAATATGCCAATCATCATAAATCTACTGGCATGAATAGGATGCACATGCCAGCCCGGTTTTCCTAGAATGATCGCCTGTGATCGAGCAAATCAGGTGGAATGATGGCGGATATGGCGATGTTTCTAGGGGCTTTGCTGATTGTCTATGTGGTGCCAGGACCCGACATGATTCTGCTGTTGGAGACTGGCGTGCTGCGCGGCAGGGGGCAGGCGCTGGCGGTGGCCGTGGGGCTGGCCATTGCGCGGGCGGCGCACGTGACCCTGGCCGCGCTGGGACTCGCGGCGCTGTTCAAGACACATCCCTGGGCCTTCGATGCGGCGCGCACGGTGGGCGGCTGCTACCTGGTCTGGCTGGGAGTGAAGCTGCTGCGGGCGGGACCCGTTACCTACGACGCCGCCGGGCAGCCGGCGGCGGGCCGGACAGGGTTGGGGCCGGCGCTCCTGAGCGGCGTGCTGACCAATGTGCTCAATCCCAAGGCCTTGTTGTTCTGCTCGGTGCTGCTGCCGCAATTCGTATCGCCGGCCCAGGGCCCGATAGCACAGCAGTTCGCCGTGCTGGGCGTGATCCTGGTCAGCATGGGCCTGGTCCTGGACGTGCTGTGCGCGCTGGCGGGCGGGGTGGTGGGGCGCTGGATGTCGGTCAGCCCCCGGGCGCAGAAGATCCAGAGCCGGGTGTTCGGCCTGACGCTGATCGGTTTCGGCCTGCGCCTGACCGTCGCCCAGCGTCCGGCATGAAGCGCCGGTCC
>NZ_JCBAMT010000104.1:0-21630 GCF_059760445.1 Achromobacter sp. D7-1
CCTGGCCTAGTATCCCGCCTCGCGGTGCGAGGCGGGATACCCGCTGGCCCTTTGGCCTCAGTGCATCTTGCCGTAGCGTCCGGCGTTGAAGTCCTGGATGGCCTCGACGATTTCCGCCTGCGTGTTCATCACGAAGGGGCCGTAGCCGACCACCGGCTCGTCGATGGGCTCGCCGCTCAACACCAGGAACATCGCGTCGTTGTTGGCTTCGACGGTGATGTCCTCGCCTTCCAGCGAGAACAGCGCCAGCTGCGCGTCGCGCGCCACGGTTTCGCCGTTGACCAGCACCGTGCCGCGCAGCACCACCAGCATGCTGTTGCGGCCCGCGGCGACGGGGAAGGTCGCCGACTTGCCGGCGGCCAGCTTCACGTCCCACACGTCCATCGGCGTGAAGGTGCGCGCCGGCCCCGCGTGGCCCGCGTAGTTGCCTGCGATCACGCGCAGCGTGCCCGCGCCGTCCGGCAATTCCACCGTCGGGATGTCCGCGTTGAGGATGCCCTGGTAGCCGGCCGGCGCCATCTTGTCCTTGGCGGGCAGGTTGACCCAAAGCTGCACCATTTCCAGTTCTCCGCCCTTGCGGGTGAAGTCGTGGGAATGGAATTCCTCGTGCAGGATGCCCGAGGCCGCCGTCATCCATTGCACGTCGCCGGGACCGATGACGCCGCCGTTGCCGGTGGAATCGCGGTGCTCGACTTCGCCGCTGTAGACGATGGTCACGGTTTCAAAGCCGCGGTGCGGATGCTGCCCGACGCCGCGGGGATGCTCGGCCGGTTCGAACTGGGCCGGGCCGGCGTAGTCCAGCAGCAGGAACGGGCTGGTGTTCTTGCCTTTGTCGTTGTAGGAGAACATGGAGCGCACCGGGAAGCCGTCGCCCACCCAGTGGGGACGGGGGCTGGCATGCAATCCGAGAATCTTCTTCATGGTCGTATTTCCTGTTGCGCGGCCCCAGCGGGGCCGTTCGTCATAGTTAAGAAGATAAGGGCGCAAGCCCACGCGCGGTAGTCCCCCGCGCTGATAAGCACTGTTCCATGCATCGGACACTGGGGCGGGAACCGAGGGCTCGCGTATCCTTCGGGAATGGCGGATACAGAGAGCGCAGCCCTGACGGGCCAAGAGAATCAGGTCCAGGGCTTTGCCCCGGTGGCGCAGGCCGGCGCGCGCGTGCTGGTGCTGGGTTCCATGCCGGGAGTGGCGTCGCTCAGGCAGGGCCGCTATTACGCCCACCCGCGCAACGCCTTCTGGCCCATCGCGGCCAGCGTCTTCGGCTTCGATCCCGGCCTGGATTACGCGCAGCGCCTGCATGCCCTGCAAGCCGCAGGCGTCGCCCTGTGGGACGTGCTGCAAGCCTGCGAACGACCCGGCAGCCTGGACGCCGACATCCGCGGCGACACTCTGGTCGCCAACGATTTCGCCGCATTCCTGGAACGGCACCCGGCCATCGTCCGGGTCTGTTTCAATGGCGCCAAGGCTGCGGCGCTGTACCGTCGCCACGTGCTGCCCGGGCTGGCCGTCCCGTTGGAATATATGGATTTGCCGTCGACCAGCCCGGCGCACGCGGCGGCTTCGTTCGAGCACAAGCTGGCCGCTTGGCGCCGGGCGCTCAAGATCGAGGATTGACGGACTGGGCCGTAGACCGGCCCGGTTTCGTACTTATCCGTCCCCAGTTTGATACTTATCAAGCCTCTATATAACTCCAGGTGATAAGTTAATTCCTGTAACGGAATTAACGCTTGGAGAAGCACCATGAGTACCCCCGCCAGCCCCCCGGAACCGCCACTCCCGGGTAAACGAGGCTTTCTAAAGGGCTTACTGGGGTTGGGGGCCGCGGCCACCGTCATTCCCATCCGCGCCGAGGCCGCCGCCATCAACGGCCAGCCGCCGCGCCGCCCCGGCATGGCCGGCAAGCGCTACGGCATGGTCGTGGACATGCGCAAGTGCATCGGCTGCCAGTCCTGTACGGTCAGCTGTTCGATGGAGAACCTGCCGCCGATAGGGCAGTTCCGCACCACCGTCCTGCAATACGAAGTCCTGCCCGACTCTGGCGGCCCGGCCTCCATGGTGATGCTGCCGCGCCTGTGCAACCACTGCGACAACCCGCCTTGCGTGCCGGTCTGTCCGGTGCAGGCCACCTTCCAGCGCGAAGACGGCATCGTGCTGGTCGACAACGAACGCTGCGTGGGCTGCGCCTATTGCGTGCAGGCCTGTCCCTACGACGCCCGCTTCATCAACCATGAAACGCAGACCGCCGACAAATGCACCTTCTGCGAGCACCGCCTGGAAGCGGGGCTGCTGCCGGCCTGCGTGGAAAGCTGTGTGGGCGGCGCGCGCGTCATCGGCGACCTGAACGATCCCGACAGCGCCATTTCCCAGCTGCTGGTCGAGCACAAGGCCGACATCAAGGTGCTCAAGCCCGAGATGAAGACCGATCCCCATGTCTATTACATCGGCCTGCCCGATGCGTTCGTCCATCAGGTCGACGGCCAGGCCGGCGTGCGGCTGGCTGGCGGCCACTGAGCCATCGAAGGGGATGAGCATGCAGATCTCTGAATTGTTGACGCCGGTCTACGACGCCGCCTGGCTGCCGTGGGCCGTGCAGTACTTTTTCCTCATCGGCATCAGCGCCACCACCGCGCTGACCGCCGCCTTTGCGGCCTTCGGCAGCGCTGGCTCGCCGGCGCGACGGTTGCTGCCCGCGGCGGTGACGGTGCTGCTGGTCAGCGCCATCGCCGCGCCCGTGTCCTTGCTGGCGGACCTGCACCAACCGGGCCGCTTCTGGCATTTCTACGCGCATGTCACGCCTTGGTCGTGGATGTGGCTGGGCGCCTTGCTGCTGCCGGTGTTCGTGACGCTGGCGCTGCTGTTCTGCGCTGCCTGGTGGTGGGGCCGCATCGGCTGGGTGCGCGCGCTGGGCATGGCGCTGGCGGTGTCGGCGCTGTCCATCCTGGTCTACACCGGCGCCGAGGTCATGGTGCTGCGTTCGCGGCCCTTGTGGCACACGGTGTTCCTGCCGGTGAACTTCGCGCTGACCGCCTGGCTGGGCGCGCTCGGGGCCATGTTCCTGGTGGGCCGCTGGCTGCGCGGCGGCACGCAGGCCATGCCGGTGGAACTGTTGCGCAGCCTGAGCGTGACGGCGGTGGTGATGATGGCGCTGGGTGCCGGCGCCTGGGCGCTGCTGGGCCTCTTGGGCATGGACCCTTCGTTCGACGCCGCGCTGCGCCTGTTCGCGGAGTTCCCGATCTGGCGCGTCAGCCTGGCGGGCGCGGTGGCGACCGGCTTCTGCATGATTGCGCTGTTGCAACGCCCGGCGCGCACGCTGGCCGTGCCGCTGCCTTCAGCGGCGCTGGCACTGACGATGCTGGCCGCGGCGTGGATCTTCCGCTGGGTGGTCTTCATGAGCGTGCAGGGCGTGCCGAAGTACGGCGCCGGTCTCTATCTGTACGACATGCCCTGGGGCAGCGATGGACTGCTGGGCATGGTGGGCGTGCTGGGCCTGTGCGTGGCGCTGATCGCCGCCGTGACCTATGCCCTGGAACTGTTTCCGGCGCGCACGCGGGGCCTGGCGGCCTGAGCGCCGCCGCCTGGGCCTGTGTGTGCGCAGGCCCTAGACGAAAGAACATGGAATGAAAGCAATGGACAAGCAACACGAAGACGACAAGCGCGGCGCCCCGCCGGACGAGGCCGCCGATCAACCGCGCGATGAGGCGCGGCGCAAGCTGATGGTGCGCGGCGGCGTGGTCGCCGGCGGCATGGCGGCTTTTGCGGCGGGCTATGGCGAAACCGTGGTCCGCGCCGTGAAGGGCCTGGCGCAAGGCACGGCCGGCGTGCCCACGGCGCACGCCGTGCGCGGCAACTCGCTGACCCCGGAATTCCGCATCGATCCCTTGACCGGCGTGCTCAGCGCCCAGCCGGGCCAGACGGTCAGCCCCTCCAGCTGCCTGGGCTGCTGGACCCAGTGCGGCGTGCGCCTGCGCGTGGACACGAAGGAAAACCGCATCCTGCGCGTGGCCGGCAATCCCTACCATCCGCTGGCCACGACCCGGCCGGCCGCCATGGAAGCGCCGGTGCGCGAGGTCTACGCGCAACTCGGCGGCGACAACGGCCTGGAAGGGCGCGCCACCTCCTGCGCCCGCGGCTCGGCCATGCTGGAACAGATGAACAGCCCCTTCCGCGTGCTGCAGCCGCTCAAGCGCGTGGGCAAGCGCGGCGAGGGCAAGTGGCAGACCATCTCGTTCGAACAGCTGGTGCAGGAAGTCTGCGAAGGCGGCGACCTGTTCGGCGAAGGCCAGGTGGACGGTCTGCGCGCCATCTTCGACCGCGAGACGCCGCTGGACCCGCAGAACCCCGAGTACGGCGCCAAGGTCAACCAGTTCCTCTTTACCGACGCGTCCAACGAAGGCCGCACCCCGCTGATCCAGCGCTTTGCCGGGCAATCCTTCGGCACGGTTAACTTCAGCAACCATGGTTCCTATTGCGGCCAGAGTTTCCGCGTGGGCGCGGGCGCCGCGCTGGGCGACTTGAAGGGCATGCCGCATGGCAAGCCGGATTGGGACAATGCCCGCTTCGGCCTGTTCATCGGCGCGGCCCCGGCGCAGGCCGGCAACCCGTTCCAGCGCCAGGCCCGCCAGTTGGCCGAGGCCCGCGTGCGGCCGGAAGAAGCCAGTTTCACTTATGTGGTCGTGTCGCCCATGCTGCCGGCTTCGTCCAGCCTCTCGGCCGGATCGGGCAATGAGTGGGTCGCCGTCAATCCGGCCGGCGACCTGGGCCTGGCCATGGGCCTGATCCGTTGGATCCTGGATAACGAACGCTACGACGCCCGCGCGCTGACGCAGCCCGGTCCCGAGGCCATGAAGGCCGCGGGCGAGGCGGCCTGGACCAACGCCACCCATCTGGTGGTGGCCGAGCCCGGCCATCCGCGCCTGGGCAGCTTCCTGCGCGGTGCCGACCTGGGTTGGCCGCGTCCGGCCGATGCCGGCGAGAAGTGGGAGGACGTGTATGTGGTGCGCCTGGAAGACGGCACGCTGGCACCGCACACCACGGCCGCGCCGGCCACGCTGTTCGTGGACGAGACGGTGGCCGCGCCCGGCATGGACGGGGCGCCCGAAGCCCTGCGCGTGCGCAGTTCGCTGTCGCTGCTGCGCGAGGAAGCGCGCCGCAAGACGCTGGACGAATACGCGGCGCTGAGCGGCGTGCCCGCCGCCAAGATCGCAGAGCTGGCCGAACGCTTCACCAGCTATGGCAAGCGGGCCGTGGCCGATGCGCACGGCGGCACGATGAGCGGCTCGGGTTTCTATACCGCCTATGCCATCGCCATGCTGAACACGCTGGTGGGCAACCTCAACGTCGAAGGCGGCCTGGTGCTGGACGCCGGCCCGTTCCCGCCCTACGGGCAGGGGCCGCGCTACAACATCGCCGGCTTCGCCAACCGCGCCACGCCCAAGGGCGTGGGCCTGTCGCGCAACCGCTTCCCGTACGAGAAGTCCAGCGAGTTCAAGCGCAAGAAAGCTGCGGGCCAGCCGGCCTATCCGGCCGCGGCGCCCTGGTATCCGGCCACGGGTGGCCTCAGCTCGGAGATGCTGGCGTCGGCGCTGGCGGGCTATCCGTACCGCGCCAAGGTCTGGTTCAACCACATGAGCAACCCGATCTACGGCATTGCCGGCTTGAAGAGCGTCATCATCGACAAGATGAAGGATCCGGGCCTGTTGCCGTTGTCGGTATCGATCAACCCCTTCATCAACGAGACCAACGCGCTGGCCGACTACATCGTGCCGGACACGGTCACGTACGAAAGCTGGGGCGTCTCGGCGCCTTGGGCGGATGTGGTCGCCAAGGCTTCCACCGTGCGCTGGCCCGCCGTGCAGCCGCGGGTGGCGCGCACGGCCACGGACGAACCGGTCTGCCTGGAAACCTTCCTGATCGCCTGCGCCAAGCGGCTGGACATGCCGGGCTTCGGCGCCGGCGCCATCTCGGACAAGGACGGCGCCAAGTACGCGCTGGACACGCCCGAGGACTTCTTCCTGCGCGGCATGGCCAACATCGCTTTCGCGGCCGGCAAGCCCGTGTCCGAGGCCAGCGACGACGACATGGCGCTCACCGGAGTGGACCGCTACGGGGCGTTGCTGCAGCAGAAGCTCAAGCCGGGCGAATGGCGCCAGGTCGCCATGCTGATGAGCCGTGGCGGACGCTTCGACAAGATGCAGGACGCCTGGGTGGAAGCAGGCGGGGCGCGGCAGACGCGCGCCGCCTACGCCAAGCCCTTGCAGGTCTGGAGCGAGGAACTGGCGGGCTTTCGCCATTCCATGACGGGCGAGCGCTATAGCGGCTGTCCCACCTGGTATCCGACGCGCCTGGCGGACGGCCGCGACATGCGGGCGCAATACGCGCAGCAGGACTGGCCCTTCCTGCTCAGCTCCTTCAAGTCCAACCTGATGAGCTCCATGTCCATCGGCGTGAATCGTTTGCGTCAAGTGCATCCGCACAACCCGGTGTCGATCAACCGGCAGGACGGCGAACGCCTGGGCATCCGCAACGGCGACGCGGTGCGCATCGTGACGCCGGGCGGCGCGGTGACCGGGCTGGCGCTGCTGCGCGACGGCATCCAGCCGGGCGCGGTGGGCATCGAGCACGGCTACGGCCATACCGAGCTGGGCGCACGCGCTCACGTCATCGACGGCAAGTCCATGCCGCACGATCCGGCGCTGGCCGCGGGCGTGAACTTGAACGACCTGGGGTTTGGCGATGCCACGCGTGGCGAGCATGCCAACGTCTGGATCGATTGGGTGTCGGGCGCGGCGGTGCGCCAGGGGTTGCCGGCGCGGATCGAACGGGTCTGAGCGCTAGGGCACGACGGTATCGGCCACCAGTTCCAGCCCGGCGGCATGGTTGCCGATGCCGACTAGGGAACCGCCCAGGTCGCCTGGTTTGGCGGCCGCCGTGCCAGACCGGCTGACGCGGATTTCTACGCGCACCTTGCCGGCTTGCGACAAGGTCGCGTCAGGCGACATGGCGCTGCTGTCGTCCAGCACGAAGTCCCGGGGCAGGTCGGACACCTGCATGCGCAGGATGGCCAGCGGCATGCGCGACCCTTGCTCGGGCCGCGCCAGAATGAACACGGTATCGGAGGGCTGGACCCGGCCGCGCAGCGCGTCGGCGATGCTCGCGCGTCCGCTGATGCGGGCAGAGGACGCGGTGGCCGTAGGCACGGGTGCCGAGCTGGCGGCGGGGGGAGTGGAGGCCGAAGGCGGCACCGAGGCTGCGGATGCCGCCGCGGACGTCCCGGAAGAAGCAATGACAGACTTCGCAGCGGATGTTCCAGCAGGCGCGGCCGCCATGGCGCGCGCCTGTGCGATGTTCGACTGGATCTGCCGCGCCGCTTCCGATTCCGGCGGCAGCTGAGCTTGCAGGCGTTCCCAGTGCGCCAGCGCTTCGGCCGCGTCGCCACGGCGCAGCGCCATCATGCCAGCCAAGGCCAGGGCCTTGGGCTGGTCCGGCTGCGCGGCGAGCGCTTGCGCTACCGCCGCGATGGAGGCTTCGTCGGGGTTGCCCTGGTTGGCCGAAAGCAACGCGTCGGCCAGGTCGGCCAGGACAGCAGGCTGTCCCGGCACCAGGCGCAGCACTTGTTGATAGGCGGCCACCGCATCGGTGTAGCGTCCCAGGGTTTCATATGAGCGCGCCAGCACGTACCAGCCGTCGGCGTCATCCGGCGCTGCCCGCAGCCGTAGCGCCAGCGCGTTGATGGCCTGTGTCATGTCATTGGCGGTTTCCGCGGCATGTGGCTCGGCCTGCTGACCCACCCCGGCGCTGGCCGCCGCGCGCGGATTGCCCAGATGGCCGTACAGCAGCACGGCGGCCACCGGGATCATCACGGTCAGCAGGCAGGCTGCGACGATTCCTGCGCGCTGCCCGGCCCAGGGTGTGCTGCGGGTCTGCCGCAACTCCAGGTCTTGCAGCAGGTCACGCTGCAATTCATCCTCCGCCCGCGTCCATGCAGAGGCAGTGAGGCTGCCGTTGTTGAGGTCGCGTTGCAGCTGTTCGCGCTGCGCCCGATAGAAATCGCGCACGTTGGCTTCGGAGGCGGGTTGCGCGGCTGGCGCGCGGCGCAGCAAGGGCGGGATCAGGCAGAGCAGCGTCGCCAGCAGCAAGAGCAGCACGATGAGCCAGAGCGATGTCATGATCCGGTATCCAGGAAGCGGGCGGCGCGCTCGCGTTCGTCGGCGGTCAGCGGCGCGCGCGCGCCGGCGCGGCGCTTCAAGGTGCGCAACAGCACGAAGAAGCCCAGCGCCAGCAGCGCGAACGGCCCCAGCCACAGCAGCCAGGTGATGGGTTTGAAGGGTGGGTCATAGCGCACGAAGTCGCCATAGCGGTCTTCGAAGAAACGCATGATCTGCGCGTCGCTGCGGCCAGCGGCCAATTGGTCGCGGATCAGTTTGCGCATGTCCTGGGCCAATGGCGCGTTCGACTCGGCCAGGGTCTGGTTCTGGCATACCAGGCAGCGCAGTCCGTGGGCCAGCTTGTCGGCGCGTTGTTCCAGGACAGGCGGCAAGGGCTGTGCGGCGGACGCGTGGACTTGGGCGCGCGCGGCGCCGGGCAGGGCCAGCAGAAGGGCGCAGAGCCCAGCGCGGATCAGGGTGTAGAGTCTGGCCCGGCACGGATTGTGCAACAGGCGGCACAGCTGGGCAGGCAGCCGGATCATCGCAGCGCCTCTATCGTGGGCTGGATCTGGTCGCGCCAGATCTCGGGCGTGATCAGGCCCAGCTGCTTGTAGCGGATGCGGCCGTCGCGGTCGATCACGAAGGTCTCGGGCACGCCGTAGACGCCATACTCGATGCCGACGCGGCCGTCGATGTCGCTGGCGGACGCGATGTAGGGATTGCCGTTGCGCGCCAGCCAGGCTTCGGCGTCTTCCGGCTTGTCCTTGTAGTTCAAGCCATACAGCGGAATGCCGTGACGGCTGGCGGCCTCGCGCAGTACGGGCAGCTCGTCCTTGCACGGCCCGCACCAGGAGGCCCAAACATTCAGCAGCCAGACCTGGCCGCGCAGCGACTGCACCTCCAGCTTCTGGCCGGGCGTCAGCAATACGGGCAGGCCGATGGCGGGCGCGGGCTTGTCTATCATGGCCGAGGGCACCGCCCGCGGGTCGCGCGACAGGCCCATCGCCAGGAACACAGCCATCTCCAGGAAGGCCGCCAACGGCACCAGGTAGCGCAACATCAGGCGCCCTCCCGCGTGGGCCGCGCGGCGCCGGCCATGGCCGGCTGCGGCGCGCGGGCCTGTTCCTGCGCGCGGCGGTAGCGCTTGTCGCCGGCCGCCAGCAAGCCGCCCAGCGCCATCAGGATGCAGCCCGTCCAGATCCAGGTCATGAAGGGCTTGACCTGCAGGCGCACCGTCCAGGCCTGGTCGCCCACGGGGTCGCCCAGCGCCACGAACAGGTCGCGGGTAAAGCCGCTGTCGATGTCGGCCTGGCTCAAGGCCATGTCCTGTACCGTGTAGAGACGTTTTTCCGGGTAGAGGGTCAGCACCGGCTTGCCGTCACGGGTCACCGGGAACACGGCGCGCTGGGCGCTGTAGTTGGGTCCGGCGGCCGGGCCGATGCTGGCGAAGGTGAATGCATAGCCGCCGGCCTCCTGGGTGGAGCCTATCTCCATCCGCAGCTCCTGCTTGACCTCGTAGCCATTGGCCAGCGTGACCCCGGCGATGAAGATGCCGATGCCCGCATGCGCCAGCAGCATGCCGTACCAGGAGCGCGGCTGGCGGCCCAACCGGCGCAGCCAGTGGCCGTCGCCATCCGTCAGGCGCTGCCAGGCGTGCGTGGCGGCGCTGGCGACCGACCACGCCGCCAGCCACAGGCCCAGCATCACCATGGGCGAACCCAGGCGCGCCGGGCCCGGCATGGCCAGCGGCAGCAGCAGCGCGGTTGCCACGCTGACCGCGAAAGCGATGCGCAGGCGGCGGCCCAGGTCGGGCAGCTCCGCCTGCTTCCAGCGCGCTACCGGACCGACACCCATCAGGAAGATCGCGGGCGTCATCAGCGGCACGAACACCGCTTCAAAATAGGGCGGGCCGATGGAGATCTTGCCCCACTCCAGCACGTCCAGCACCACGGGGTAGAGCGTGCCCAGCAGCACCGAGCCGGCCGCCACCGTCAGCACCACATTGTTGGACAGCAGCAGGGACTCGCGCGACAGCAGCGAGAATCCGCCGCCCAGGCCCACCTTGGGCGCGCGCCAGGCATAGAGCGCCAGCGATCCGCCCACGATCACCAGCATGAATCCCAGGATGTACAGGCCGCGTCCCGGGTCCACCGCGAAGGCATGCACGGAAGTCAGCACGCCCGAGCGCACCAGGAAAGTCCCCAGGATGCTGAGCGAGAAGGTGCAGATCGCCAGCAGCACGGTCCAGCTGCGGAAGGCGCCGCGCCTCTCGGTCACGATCAGCGAATGAATCAGGGCGGTCCCCGCCAGCCAGGGCATGAATGAGGCGTTCTCCACCGGATCCCAGAACCACCAGCCGCCCCAGCCCAGCACGTAATAGGCCCAGGCGCTGCCCAGCAGGATGCCTATGGTCAGGAAGGTCCAGGCGGCGAGCGTCCAGGGGCGTACCCAGCGCGCCCACATGGCATCCAGTTCGCCCGACAGCAGCGCCGCGATCGCGAAGGCGAAGGCCACGGAGAAACCCACGTAGCCCATGTACAGCATCGGCGGATGCACGATCATGCCCGGATCCTGCAATAGCGGATTCAAGTCGCGCCCGGCCATGGCCGGCGGCATCAGCCGCTCGAAGGGATTGGACAGGAACAGCAGGAACAGCAGAAAGCCCACGCTGATCCAGCCCATCACCGCCAGCACGCGGCCGACGAAGGGCAGGGGCAGGCGGCGGCTGCATAGCGCCACGGCCAGGGTCCAGGCGGTCAACAGATACAGCCACAGCAGCAGCGAGCCTTCATGTCCGCCCCACACCGCCGCAAAGCGATAAGCGGCGGGCAGGTCCGCATGCGAATTGGCGGCCACGTACAGCACGGAAAAATCGTTGTCCACGAAGGCCCAGGCCAGGCAGCCGATGGCCACGGTGGTCAGGCCGAATTGGCCAACGGCGGCGGGCCGCGCCACCCGCAGCCCCGCCTGCCAGCCGGTGGCGGCGCCCACCAGCGGCAGCACGCCTTGCGCCAGCGCCACCAGCAGCGCCAGGATCAGGCTGAACAGTCCGATCTCGGGAATCATTGCGCCTCCGCCCGCATGGTGCCCGCTCCGGCGCCCGCGCGCTTGAGCGCGTCGGCGGCCTCGGGCGGCATGTAGTTCTCGTCGTGCTTGGCCAGTACCTCGGTCGCGCGGAACACGCCGTCCGGCCCCAGCTTGCCGGCCACCACCACGCCCTTGCCCTCGCGGAACAGGTCGGGCAGCAGGCCCTGGTACGTCACCGGCACGGTGTGCGCGGTGTCCGTCACCACGAAGCGCAGCGTCAGGCCGTCGGCCTCGCGGCGCAGCGAGCCTTGCTCCACCAGGCCGCCGACGCGGAAGCTGCCGCTGGCCGGCGCTTCCCTGGCCACCACTTGCGTGGGGCTGAAGAAAAACACCAGATTGGATTGCAGGGCATTGAGCACCAGCGCGGCGGCCGCGGCCAGCAGCCCCAGGCCGCCGGCGATGGCCAGCGCGCGGCGCTTGCGCGGGCTCATGGCGCAGTCCCGTCCGCGCGCCTGGCGGTTTGCCGCGCCGCGCGCCGGGCGCGGCTGCGGCGCCACAACAGCGCGGCTTCCAGTCCGATCAGGGCCAGCGTCACGCCATAGGCGCCCAGCAGGTAGGGGCTATGGCCCTGCAGCGAGAACAGCGCTTCCCAGCTCATGGCGCTTCCCGCCGCGCGCGGCCCGCGCGGACGGCGCCCGGCTCGCGCTCGGCGATGATGCCGCGCACGCGCGCCAGCGCCGCCGCCGCGCTGTAGAGCCAGAACGCCGCCACCATCAGCAGCATCGACGTCACCATGATGTGGGCCATGCTGGGCGCGGTGGTCAGATTGATCGACGCGCCCTGGTGCAGGGTGCTCCACCAGCGCACCGAGAAATAAATGATGGGCACGTTGATCACGCCGGCCAGCACCAGGATGGCGCCGCCGCGGTCGGCCCGTTGCGTGTCGTCGTCGGCGGCCGCCTGCAAGGCCATGAAGCCCAGGTACAGGAACAGCAGTATCAGTTCGGAGGTGAGCCGCGCGTCCCATACCCACCAGGCGCCCCAGGTGGGCTTGCCCCACAGCGCGCCGGTCCACAGGGTCAGAAAGGTGAACAGCGCGCCGGTGGGCGCGAGCGCCCGCATCATCATGAACGACAAGCGGGTATTGAAGATCAGCCCCAGCGCGGCGTACAGCGCCATGACCAGATACAGGAACATCGACATCCACGCCGCCCCGACGTGGATGAACAGAATGCGGTAGACCTCGCCCTGCTGGCTGTCGGTGGGCGCCACGGCCAGCCCCACGTACAGGCCCGCAGCCGCGAACAGCGCGGCGCCCAACGCCAGCCATGGAATCATCCGGCCTGCCAGCGGATAGAAGGCGGCGGGCGATGCGTACCTCAGCCAGCCCGCGCCTGCTGCGGCGGCGGGCGGATACGCGTCCAGGGCAGGGTGCTTGTGCATGGCGTCCTCAGTCCAGCGCCACGCGCAGCGCCGCCGAGGCGCTCCAGGGGCATAACAGGATGGCCAGGCACAGGCATGCGCCCAGCAGCGACAATTGCGGCCCGGCGCCCATGCCGGCATGCGAGGCCGACACCGCGCCCGCGCCGAAGATCAGCACCGGCACGTACAGCGGCAGCACCAGCAGCGGCAGCAGGGCGCCGCCGCGCAGGCCCAGCGTCAGCGCCGCGCCCAGTCCGCCCACCAGCGCCAGCGTCGGCGTGCCCAGCAGCAGCGACAGGACCAGGATGCCGATGGCCTGCGGCGACAGGCCGAACTGCAGGGCCAGCACCGGACTAGCCAGGATCAAGGGCAGGCAGCTGCTGAACCAGTGCGCCGCCAGCTTCGCGCCCACCAGCAGCGGCAGCGGATGCGGCGACACCAGCAGTTGCTCCAGCGCGCCGTTGTCGTAGTCCTGGGCGAAGGGGCGGTTCAGTGTCAACAGAATGCCCAGCAGGGCGCAGACCCACAGCACGCCCGGCCCGATGGCCAGCAGCAGCGCGGGATCGGGACCGACCGCCAGGGGGAACAGCGTGCCGGCCACGATGAAGAACAAGGTGGCGCCCAGCGTGTCCGCGGGCCGTCTCCAGGCCAGGCGGATTTCACGCAACGCCAACTGCGACAGCGTAGCCAGCATCCGCGTAGTCATCCATGTTCAGGGTTTGGGTGTGTGCGGCGGCTGTGCCCGGGGCGCGGTGCGAGGCGAGCACCACGGCGCCGCCGGCTGCCAGATGGGTTGCCAGCGCCAGGCGCAACTGTTCCAGGCTGGCCGAATCCAGGCCCGCATCGGGCT
The DNA here is from genome assembly GCF_059760445.1 of Achromobacter sp. D7-1. Classification (NCBI taxonomy): domain Bacteria; kingdom Pseudomonadati; phylum Pseudomonadota; class Betaproteobacteria; order Burkholderiales; family Alcaligenaceae; genus Achromobacter; species Achromobacter sp. D7-1. The sequence continues at coordinate 13,447 of NZ_JCBAMT010000104.1, forward strand.
CGTCCAGCAGCCACAAGGGCTTGCCGCCGAGCACCACCGCAGCTAGCGCCAGCCGCCGGCCCTGGCCTTGGGACAGGCGCTGCGCGGGGACATCGGCGCTGGACTCCAGGCGCCATGCGCGCAAGGCGTCCGATATGGGTGTTTCCGCCTGCGGGGTGCCAGCGATGTGCAGGGCGTAGCGCAGGTTCTCGGCGGCGCTCAGCTCGCCGCACAGGCCATTGCCGTGTCCCAGGTAGGCCATGCAGGCGCGGTAGCTTGCGGGATCGCGGTGTGCGTCGCTGCCGCGCCAAAGCACGCCGCCCGCCTGCGGCCGCAGCAGGCCCGCGAGCATGCGCAACAGGCTGGTCTTGCCGCTGCCATTGGCCCCGCGCACGTGCAGCAGCTGGCCGCCATGCAGTTCGAAATCCACGGGCGCGCAATGGCCGCGGCGGCTGGCGAGGCCGCGCGCGCAAAGCAGGGGCAGCGGCGCGTCAGCGGGCCGCATGCGTCACTTCCTTGGCCGGGCCGGCCGGCTCGGGCGCCATCGAGGTCGGTCCCGGACCCATATTGGGCAGCTTGTGGGCGATGCCCTTGTGGCAGTCGATACAGGTCTTGCTCTTGTCCGCCAGATAGGTGGAATGCATGTTCTGCGCGCGCGGGCTCTGGCGCGTGAAGTCCATGTACTCGTAGTTGTGGCAGTTGCGGCATTCCAGCGAGTCGTTGGCCTTGAAGCGCGCCCACTCGTGCTGGGCCAGTTCCAGGCGCTTTTCCACGAACTTTTCGCGCGTGTCGATGGTGCCGAAGATCTTGCCCCACACTTCCTTGGACGCCTGCATCTTGCGCGCAATCTTGTCGGTCCAGTTGTGCGGCACGTGGCAGTCCGAGCACAGCGCCCGCACGCCGGAACGGTTGGTGAAGTGAATCGTGCCCTTGAGTTCGGCGTACACGTTGTCGCGCATCTCGTGGCAGCCGGTGCAGAACTTCTCGGTGTTGGTGAGCTCCATGGCGGTGTTGAAGGCGCCCCAGAACAGGATGCCGCCGATGAATCCGCCGACCGTCAGGAAGCCCAGGCTGAAATGCACGCTGGGCCGTCGGATGATGTTCCAGTAGCGCTTGATGAGTCCGAGCATGGCTGCCTCCGGTCGCTTACTTCTTGGCGGGCGCCGGGGCGGTCAGGCGCTTGAGGATCACGTCGATGTCCTGGTAAGTATTGGACACCAGCGGCTTGGCCTCCGTTTGCGGCACGTGGCATTGCACACAGAAGTAGCGGCGCGGCGAGACTTCCGCCAGCACGTTGCTGTCGCGGTCCATATAGTGGGTCACGCTCAGGGGCGGGGCCTGGGTTTCCTCGGTGTTCACGCGCGCGTGACAGGCCAGGCAGCGGTTGAAGTCCTTGTCGACCTGATAGCCGTCGATCTTGTGCGGAATGGTGGGCGGCTGCATCGAATACGTCCGCATGCGCCGGATGTCCTTGTTTTCGACCGGGCTGATGAGCGGCGGGTCGGCTTCCTGCGCGATCGGGGTGGGGCCGCGCATCGGGTCTTCGACCTCCAGCGGCGGCGCCGCCCACGCGGCCGAACCGAGGATGACACACGTCGCAAAAGTAAGGGCGCGTAGGTTCATGGCTGTCTCCGGTTCGCCTTTCAGACCTTGACGATCTTGACCGCGCACTTCTTGAAGTCGGTCTGGAACGAGATCGGGTCGGTGGCGTCCAGCGTGACCTTGTTGATCAACTGGCCAGCGTCGAACCAGGGCACGAAGACCAGACCGCGCGGCGGCTTGTCGCGGCCGCGGGTCTCCAGCCGGGTGCGCATCTTGCCGCGGCGCGATACGACCTCGACTTCGACGCCGCGCCGCAGGCCCATTTCCTGGGCGTCGTCGGGGTGCATGAAACAGACCGCGTTGGGGAAGGCTCGGTACAACTCCGGCACCCGCCGCGTCATCGAGCCCGAATGCCAGTGTTCCAGCACGCGTCCGGTGGAAAGCCAGAACGGGTATTCCTTGTCCGGCGATTCCGCGGGCGGTTCATAGGGCAGGGCGTAGATCACGGCGCGGCCGTCGGCGTTGCCATAGAACTCGAAACCGGCTCCTGGTTTGACGTAGGGGTCGCTGCCTTCGCGGTAGCGCCACAGCGTTTCCTTGCCCTTGACCACCGGCCAGCGCAGGCCGCGCACTTCATGGTAAGTGTCGAAGGGAGCCAGGTCGTGGCCGTGGCCACGGCCGAATTCGGCGTATTCCTCGAACAGCCCCTTCTGCGCATAGAAGCCGAAAGCCTCGGCCTCCTGGTTGGCGTAGTCCTTGGCGCGTTCGGTGTTGGGATAACGGTTGACCTTGCCATTGGCGAACAGCACGTCGAACAGCGTCTTGCCGCGGTATTCCGGCTTCTTGGCCAGCAGGTCGGCGGGCCAGACTTCCTCGACGTTGAAGCGCTTGGAAAACTCCATCAGCTGCCACAGGTCGGAGCGGGCGTCGCCCGGCGCGTTGACCAGTTGGTGCCAGAACTGGGTGCGTCTTTCGGCATTGCCGTAAGCGCCTTCCTTTTCGACCCACATGGCCGCCGGCAGGATCAGGTCGGCCGAGATGGTGGTGACGGTGGGGTAGGCGTCCGACACCACGATGAAGTTGTCGGGGTTGCGGTAGCCGGGCAAGCCTTCGTTCATCAGGTTGGCGGCGGCCTGCATGTTGTTGTTGACCATCACCCAGTAGGCGTTGATCTTGCCGTCCTTCAGCATGCGGTTCTGCAACACCGCATGCGCGCCCACCTTGCTGGGGATGGTGCCGTCGGGCAACTGCCAGATTTCCTCGGTGTGCGCGCGGTGCTTGGGATTGGTCACCACCAGGTCGGCCGGCAGGCGGTGCGAGAAGGTGCCCACTTCGCGGGCGGTGCCACAGGCCGAGGGCTGGCCGGTCAGCGAGAAGGGACTGTTGCCCGGCGTGGAGATCTTGCCGGTGAGCAAGTGGATGTTGTAGACCATGTTGTTGGCCCACACGCCGCGGGTGTGCTGATTGAACCCCATGGTCCAGAAAGAGGTGACGCGCACCTTCGGGTCGGCATAGAGTTCGGCCAGCTCTTCCAGCTGCTTCTTGGGCAGGCCGCTCAGCTTGGCGGTGTAATCCAGATCGTACTTGGAGACGAATTTGGCGAAGTCGTCGAAAGTAATGGGCTTGGAGCCGCCGGCGTCGCCGGCGTTCTTGGCCGCTTTCTGCAGGGGATGGTCGGGCCGCAAGCCATAGCCGATGTCGGCATTGCCTTCGCGGAAGGTCGTGTGCTTGTCCACGAAATCCCGGTTCACGCGCTTGGTCTGGATGATGTGGTTGGCGATGTAGTTCAGGATCGCCAGGTCCGTCTGCGGCGTGAAGGTCAGCGCGATGTCGGCCAGCTCGTACGAACGGTGCTCGAAGGTCGACAGCACGACCACCTTGGTCTTGGGCGCGGACAGCCGGCGGTCGGTCACGCGGGTCCACAGGATGGGGTGCATCTCCGCCATGTTGGAGCCCCACAGCACGAAGGCGTCGGCGTTCTCGATGTCGTCGTAGCAGCCCATGGGCTCGTCGGCGCCGAAGGTGCGCATGAAGCCCACTGCGGCCGAGGCCATGCAGTGGCGCGCGTTCGGATCCAGGTTGTTGCTGCGAAAGCCCGCCTTCATCAGCTTGAGCGCGGCGTAGCCTTCCCAGACGGTCCATTGGCCCGAGCCGAACATGCCCACGGCCTCGGGACCCTTGTCCTTCAGCACCCGTTTGAACTGTTCGGCCATGACGTCGAAGGCCTGGTCCCAGGACACCGGCGCAAATTCACCGTCCTTGGCGTATTTGCCGTCCTTCATGCGCAAGAGCGGCGTGGTCAGCCGGTCGTTGCCGTACATGATCTTGGACAGGAAATAGCCCTTGACGCAATTCAGGCCCTTGTTCACCTCGGCGTTGAAATCGCCGTGCGTGGCCACGACCTGGTTGTCCTTCACCGCGACGTTCACGCCGCAGCCGGTCCCACAGAACCTACAGGGCGCCTTGGACCATTTGAGCTTGGCGGCCTCGGATTCGGTGACGATGTTCTGCGTATAGCCGACGATGGGGATGCCGGCCACCGTGGCGGCCGCGGCGGCGGCGGATTGCTTGATGAAGTCTCTACGAGCCATTGCCATCGTCAATCTCCTCGTTCATCGCGTCCAGCGTATCGGCGTGCTGGTAAACCAGCGCCGAAGCCAGCACGCCATCCAGGCGCTGGATCTCGGAGATCCGGGCCATCATGTCGTCGGTGGAGGGGGCTTCCAGGGTGACCACCAGTTTCCCGGTGTCGGAGGCGCCATGGATTTCCGCGCCGGCGATCGCAAGAATCGCCAGGCGGACGTCGGGCAAGCGGCGCGGCGTGGCATGCACCACCATGCTGGCGATGTGCAGCTCTGGCGGCGCCGCAGGCGGCGCGGAATGGGGGAGCGCGGACATGGGAGGGGTTCCGTCGCGTCGCATCAGCTACCGGGGGGGCCGGCGATCAGCTGATAGAACCAGACCAGGAAACCGTAGCCTGCCACGATGATGACCGACAGGACGGGGGCCATGACAGCCGTCAGGAACAGGAAACTGCGCAGTTCCTGAGGCTTGGTGTAGCCATCGGACTCGTTTTGCACACACCACCTCACTACGACAGTTGGGGCATTGCGTTTAACGTGCGGATATCGAAGCTTTTAGCAGATGGCTTTGAAAGGCGTCAATGTTGCACCACGGCGTAACAATTCGCGCCCGCGCTATATAGCGAGACGCAAAACGGGCAGGGAAATGATGTAAAGCGTCGCCGTTGAACGGCTCAGAAGCGCAAGGGCAATCGGCGTTCATTCCTGATGGCGCATAGGCCTTGGGCCAGTTCAAACGGCGGACTGCAGGAACGCCGGAATGTCCCGCTTCAGCAGGTCGAGCACCGCCCGCACGCGCAAAGGCAATGGGCGCAGTGGCGGAATCAGCGCATTGAGCGGAAGAGACGGAACGCGATAGCCATCCAGCAGTTCCACGAGACGTCCTCGTGCCAGCGCCCTGGCGCATGCGGGATGCTGCAGGACGCCGATGCCGCCGCCCGAGAGGATCAGATCGTACATGGGACGCCAATGGCTGACCGTCATGGCGGTCTTGATGCGCGTTTGGACCACCGGCCCGTTCTCGCGCATGAGCGGCACCTGGTCGTTCATGAAAGCGGCCTTCACACGGATGAATGGGTGGCAGGCCAGGTCCGCCGGCGTTTCCACCGGGCCGCGGGCCGCCAGGTAGGAGGGGGCCGCGACCAGCTTGCGGCCCACCCACCCGAGCGGAAAAGCGATATAGCCTCCGTTTTCGTTGAGGCGGCCCAGCCGCAGCGAGATGTCGACCCCTTCGATGACCGGATCGGAGATGGCGTCGCTCAGCGTAAGGTCCATGTGCAGCGCAGGATGGGCTGCGCGCACGTTTATCAGGGCTCTGGGTACGACAGTCTCGCCGAGGCACTGCGGCGCGGCGAGCCTCAAGTTTCCTCGTATCTGTTCATCGCTTAATGTTACTGAATTTATCGTCATTTCGGCCGTATCGAGCAGGTGCTTGCCCTGCTCGTAGAACGTCCGGCCCTCAGCGGTACAGCTCAGCTTGCGGGAACTACGCACCAGCAGCCGGGCGCTGAGGAAACGTTCCAGCTTGTCGATGCGTTCGCTGACTGACGGTTGGCTCATGTCGAGATCGCGCGCCGCGCCAGAGATAGTTCCGCGTTCAACCACGCGGAGAAAGATGCGTATTGTTGCCAGCAAATCCATGGAGCCGCTCCTCGTGAAACCCCTGCCGACCCTAGGACGAATGAGCGGTCCATTTGTTTACTAACGGCAGGACGAAGGAAAACTTAACTGCGTGTGTTACCCGCTAGTGGCATCCCCGTATAGGTAGGCCAGGCCGATACGCCCCATAGGCCCGAATGCAATGTGCGATTGCAATTGCGCGCCGTAGTCTTGACCTCAATGCATCACCCGATGCAGTCGCTGCGGGATGTCTGCGCCGGCGAGCGAGGCGTCCCGTGTAGATCTCGGCTCATTTCCTTTTCCACCGTCATCAATAGATCGACCGCTAGTTTGGCGCGGTTGGCGACAGCCCTGCTTCGGCCAGAGCGCTTGCGAAGCAGGGGGGCGAGAGTAGCCGCAGCTTGTTCCCGGTCCCTGTCATGGAGGCAGGGAAAGGCTGCGGAGATGAGAGGTTCCATAGAGTTTTTGAACTGGAGCACCCATTCATGACCAAGATACTCGGGAACGCATGGATCGACGTAGATGAACACGCGACGGTACGCGGGCAGTCCGCTCGGAAGCATTTGAAGCCGGACCTGCGCTTGGCGCCCATCGTGGCGGGGCTTGCGCTCTTTGCGGGCTTGGCGGGCGTGGGGCCGCAGGCCCACGCAGCAACGTACAACCCGAATAGCTGCGCCTCTCCCAAAGGGACCGGGCCGGACGGCGTGGCCTATCCCGCGGGCAAGAATCCGAAGGACGGGTCCGGCCTGTGGTCCAACGTGCTCGGCTGCGATGCCGATGGCGGCGGCTACACCGGCGTGCAGGTCTTTGGCTTCAATGCGGCGGCGACAGGCAACGGCGCGACCGCCCTGGGTTTTGCGGCGACCGCGGCAATCCGGAGCACCGCCGTGGGCATGCAGGCCAGCGCCCTGGCGGCGGGCGCCACCGCGCTGGGCCAATGGGCCCGGGCCACGGCGGCCGGCAGCATTGCCATCGGCGGCAATACGTCTTCCAACACGGCGGCGGCGGGCGCGCAGGCGTCTGGTGTTGGTGCCGTGGCGATTGCCGGGGAGTCGCGCGCCATGGGCTCCGACTCCGTCGCGATTGGCACGCAGGCGCAGGCGCGCCGCGATGGCGACGTGGCCATCGGCATTGGCAGCGTGGCTGATGGCGCCACAGGGAACTTCTCCGCGGTGGCCATCGGCCACGACAGCTCGGCTATCGGTGAAAACTCGGTGGCGTTCGGCAATGCCAATCGGGCCACCGGAGCAGGGGCCGTCGCACTGGGCAATAGCTCGGCGGCTACGGGTGCGGCGGCCTTGGCCATTGGCAACGATGCCAACGCGCTGGCGGCGCGGAGCATGGCGTTGGGGTTCGACTCGGTCGCGACAAACTCGGGCGACGTCGCGCTGGGGGCGGGATCCGCGACCGCGGCAGCCGTCGGCACCTCCGGCGCCGCAATCGTGGGGCGATCCTATTCGTTCGCCGGGTCGGCGCCCACCAGCACGGTCAGCGTGGGCAGCACAGGCGCGGAGCGCTCCATCACAAATGTCGCGGCAGGGCGGCTCGGCGCTCTCAGCACGGATGCCATCAACGGCTCGCAGCTCCATGCCACGAATCAGGCGGTGAACGCATTGGGCGACCGGGCGGTGACCTATGACGGTAACGACGGTGATCCAAAGGGCCTGGTCACCTTGGCTGGCCCTGCATCCACGGACGGCGGCGCGACGGGCGGCACCAAGCTGGCCAACCTCGCTCGCGGGGCCGTGTCGGCCGCCAGCACCGACGCGGTGAACGGCGCACAGCTGCACGAAACGAACCAGGACGTGCAGCGCGTGGGCGACAGGGTGACGACCATGGGCGATACGGTAAGCAACATGGGCAACACGGTGACGAATCTGGGCGACACGGTAACAAGCATGGGCGATACGGTGACCAACCTGGGCGACACCGTGACGAGCATGGGCGATACGGTGACCAACCTGGGCGACACCGTGACGAGCATGGGCGATACCGTGACGAACCTCGGCGATACGGTGACGAGCATGGGAGGTACCGTGACGACGCTGGGCGACACGCTCACCAGCCTTGGTGGCACCTTGGCGAACCTGACCGGCGACACGAGCGTGGCATACACGGATGCCAGCGGTCTGGGCATCCGCTATGCGCGGACGAATGAGCGTGGGCTGACACCTGCAGATGCCTACGCCCAGAACCCTGGCAGCACGGCGCTGGGCTACAACGCGCGGTCCACGGCCGACGACGCGCTGGCGCTGGGCCGCGATGCCCAGGCCAGCCATGCGGGCAGCGTGGCGCTGGGCGCCAACGCGGTCGCCAATGGCGCGGCATTGGCCGCGTCTGCATACCGGTCGGGTACGGCGGCGGTGGCTGGAGCAGCGCCGGTGGGCGAGGTGAGCATAGGCTCGGCGGGGGCCGAGCGGCGCCTCACCAACCTGGCCGCGGGCGCGTCCGACACGGACGC